>NZ_JAZDRM010000014.1:0-108588 GCF_047501495.1 Ancylobacter sp. G4_0304
GGCGCGCGACATGCCCACGGATCCGCGCAGCGGCCGCCTCGATCTCAGCCAGGGTGACCGGGAGCGTGCTGGCGGTTGGACTGAATGAACCGATGTCGGCGAGATGCGCCATGTCTCATTGCTCCCTCTCACCTGTGATGGTGGGAGGAGCACAAAATCATGTCAATTATTATATTGTAATGATTCAATCATCGAATGTCACGGCCGACTTGGGCCGCGACTCCGCGCGCGGCAACCCGTCAGCCGATCGCGCCAATGTCGAACACCGGCGGAAGCTGGTCGAATGTCCTGCGAACGGTCTCCAGCACCTTGCCCAGGGCGACGTGAGACAATTGCCCGCCCAGGCATATCCGAATGCCGCCGCCATGATTGGGCCCGGCGATGAAGGGGTCGGAAGGCGTCACGGCCACTCCGCGATCCGCCAGTGAGCGCACCAGCCCATCCTCCGTCCACGGCGCCGGCACACTCAGCCAGGCGCAAAGCGACAGCGGATGGCTCGATGCGACATAGGGGCCGAGCGTCGCGGCGACGATCTTCTGGCGCGCGCGCGCCTCATCGCGCTGGACCGAAAGCAGATGGTTCGCCGTGCCATCCTCGATCCAGCGTGTTGCGATCTCCGCCGGCAGATAGGTGCCGCTCCAGCTCGTCACGCGCAGGATCGAGGCGGCGCGGATCGAATAGTGCGGCGGCACCACGAGATAGCCGACCCGCAGCCCCGTCAGCACGGTCTTGGTGAAACTCGTGACGAAGAAGCCGAGATTGGGCAGCATCTCGGTGATCGAGGGAAGCTCCGCATCGATCAACGGCTTGTAGACCTCGTCCTCGACGACGAACACGCCGTAGCGCTGCGCGATCTCCGCGATGGCCTGCCGGCGCTCCGGCCCGGAGACGTGGCTGGTGGGATTGTTCAGCGTCGGAATCAGCACCAGCGCCCGCACGCTTCCCGCCCGGCACGCCGCCTCGAAGGCATCGGGGAGCAAGCCCTCCTCATCCGTCGGCAAGCCCTTGAGGCTGAAGCCGAGAATATTGGCGAGGCCGATCACGCCGTGATCCGTCAGGTTTTCCGTCAGCACGATATCGCCGGCGCGAATGATGCAGGTCAGCGCCAAGAAAAGTCCGTGCGCGGCGCCGTTGGTGACCAGGATGCGTTCCACCGGGACATCGACACCGAGCGGCTTCAACCAGACACGAGCGGCCTCGCGATGCTGATCGAGCCCCGCAATGGGCCGGCACGGGCGCATGAAGGCGCTGTTGTCGTCCGCCGCCAACGCCGCCAGCGCCGCGCGTGACGCTTCCTCATGGGCTTCGGTATAGACCCCCCGAACGATGGAGAGGTCGATAGCCTCGTCGGGGTTGCGGTCGAGCATCAGGCGGCCGGCCCGCTCGGTGACGCGCGCCTTAACGAAGGTGCCCCGGCCGATCTCGCCGCTGAGATAGCCGAGCCGCTCGGCCTCCTTGTAGCCGAGGCTCACCGTCTGGACCGATATCGCAAGCTTGCGGGCCAGATCACGATGCGTCGGCATCCGGTCCATCGGCTTCAACACGCCGGCATCGATATCGGCGATGATGCGCCCGGTCAGCGCCGAGTGCTTGGTCTCGCCGCGCTGCTTCGCCAGTACAGGATGCCATTCCACGGTCGTGTCGTTCGGCCGGTCAGCTTGACGTAGCATTAAAATTGTCTCGTTTTTAGCAGACGTCTTTCATGACATTATGCATGGTCAATTGCCAACATGAAGCTCGATGCCATTGATCTGAAGATCGTCGAAGCGCTGCGCCGCGACGGTCGCATGACCAAGCTCAGGCTGGCGGCGGCGGTCAATCTCTCGCCGGCGGCCTGTTGGGAACGACTGCGCCGGCTGGAGACCAGTGGCGTCATAAAGGGATATGCGGCGATCATCGATCTGGACGCTGGCGCGCCCCGCACCATCGTCATCGTCCAGATCAGCCTCAAAAGTCACCAGCAGACCGATTTCCGCCGCTTCGAGGAGGCGGTGGCCAAGGAATCCGCGATCGTGGCGTGCGATGCGACGGGTGGCGGCGTCGACTACATCCTGCGCGTGATGGTGCCCGATATCGATAGCTATCAGCGGCTGATCGACCGGCTGCTGGACCCTCAACTGGGAATCGAGCGCTATTTCTCCTACGTAGTAACGAAAAGCGTGCAGCTGGAGACGAGGTCAAACTGAAAAAAAATCGCCCATCTCCAAGGATGCGCGGGTGATGGATCTCGGCCTCGCCGTCGCGTTGAGCGAGACCGCGCCTCAGCGTATTCTACAGAGCCCAGTTTGCCGAGAGCGCGCAAGACCAGAGCGTGCGGAACGCTGACCTTGAAATTCTGAGAAATAAGTTCTCTGCGGAAGCCGACCATGTACAGGTCAGCAGTGGGTCAAAAGCGGCCCCAATCATCCTCCGTAAGGGCTGGCGCCTCGATATCCAAAGTGCTGTCCTCTAATTCGCCGCTCGAATCCTCCGCCATGTCCCGCGCGAGCGGAAAATCCCCCGCCAGCAGACGGTCCCGGCTCAGCAGTCCTGCATCTTCCAGCGCCTCCATGTCGGGCAAATCGCGCAGCGTGTTCAGGCCAAAATGGGTCAGAAACGCCTTAGTTGTCACATAGGTGTAGGGCGCGCCCGGTGTAGGGCTGCGTGGACCCGCCGTGATAAACCCCAGCCTTCGCAAGGCCCCGATGACGTCGCGGCTGATCTCCTTGCCGAAAAACTGACCCAACTCGGCGCGGGTGATCGGCTGATAGAAGCCGATGCACATCAGCACCAGAGAGTCCGATTTCAACAATGGTGGGGTCTGCGTGCCCAGACCAGTGGCGGTGCGGATGGCGTCGGCAAAGCCCTTCTTGGTGCGGTGCTGCCAGCCGCCGGCAACCGCGGCCAACTCATAGGGCCGGCCCACCAGCTCGGCACGGATGTCGTCGAGAAGGAGGTCAAGATTGCACGCCCGTCCTACCACCCGTGCCAGCGCCTCGCGGCTAACTGGCTCCGGGGAAGCGAAAATCACCGCCTCGACCCGGCCCATCCATTCGCGCCAGCGCAGCTCGGCCGGCAGCTCGGCCAGCTCAAGATCCAGTCCTTCCTGGCTTGGTTTGCGCCGTGCCATGATGTCAGAGCCCGTAAAGTTTGAAGGCGGAGCGACCGGAGAGCTCGCGCACCGCATCAAGGGCCAGCAGACGCTCAAACAGCCGGCGTGAGCCCCATCGCGTCAGCTGGGCGGTGTGTAGCGTCCCTGGCACCGCATCGTCGTCCAGCAGCCTCTGGATCGCCTCCCCGGCGCCCTTGGCGCGCAGTTTGGGCACAGTCGCCTCGAGCCGCGCCGCGCGCGGCGCGATCTCGGCCGCCAGCCGGCAGGCCTCGGCCGCGGCCTGCGCCAGCGCCACACAGACGCCGCGTTCAAAACCTTCTTCGCCGGGGCGAATGCGCCTGCTGCGACCGCCCTCCTCCCGAAAAGCGCTGCTGCGCGCCTGGCTCACCAATAACGGCACCGGCAGCGGCCAGCGCAGCTTGAGCGCCATCACCTGGTCCGCCAGCCACCAGCCGAGCAGTTCAGCGTCCGGGCGGATCGCCATCACCTCGATGACGATAGCGGCGGCGGCGATTGGTGCTGGCTCGCTGGAGCGGCCCAGCGCGGCGACCCGCTCGATCAGCGGCTCGAGCTCGTCGCCCCCGTGAAGTCCCAGCCAGCCGACGGTTGATTTGAGAGAGGCGGCATCGATTCCGGGTGAGCGGTCGGCCAGCTGCTTCCAGGCCTCAAAAATTCGACCGGCGGGACCGGGATCGCCATTGGTGGGGCGCAAATACCAGGCGTCGCGCAACGCCGCTTCATCCTCGGTGCGACCGGCCATGGATACCGCCGTCGCAGCACAGCGCAGCGCCAGCCGTTGACGCCAAGCCCCCGCCCACGGTCGCACGTTACGCACCAGATTATCTAATGAATTCAATGCGGCACCGGCGAGGAAGGCAGCTTCCACATCGCTGGTCACCGGGCCACGCGGCCGCGCCCAGCCCGGTACGCTGGGCAGTGGCGCGAGTGCAGGGAGGGCGCGATGAGGCGTCGGAATCATCAGCGCAGCCTAGCCGATCTGTGCGGTTTAAGCCATCTGATGGCTTAATATACGCACACCCTGTCGTCGAGTTAGAATGAATGATAAGATTGCATTATCGGTCGTTTTTCTTTTTATAGAGGAGATGACCGATGTCACTCGGCCGAGATGGCTGGAATCGCTGTCAGCAGTGTCGGATAGGCGGAATTTGTGAGACTCAAGGGCTTGGGCGGACATCTCGCGCATAATTATGAGACTCCCGGAGCACCCTTGTGAGACTGGCTGAGTCGGAATTTATGAGACTGGCGGGCTTTCCGGGACGGCCGGGCCGTTGCGACGACCGCTGAGGCGGCGTCTCTGGCGACACGGAGGCGCCCGAGCCGGGCATAGATGCACCGCCGCAGCGCCGGCGGCCACGCCCGCAGGACCTCCCGCAGCCGCTCGTCCCCTTCCTGATCGCTCGCCAGCAGCACCGAAGCGGCGCATCCAACGGGATCCGCGCACAGCCGCCCGACGCCAACGGCCAAGGCATAGTTCTGCAGCAGCGAGCCTTGCGCGAGCGAAAACAGGCCTGGGCGCACCGGCTTGGCGAGCACAGGCGCCACCCGATCGTACTCGGGCACGACGACCTGAAGTGCCTGCCGGGCAATCGGCCGCGTGAGGAAATCGTGATTGGCCCGGCGCGCGGCGAGCGACAGGATCGGCTGCTCGGCCAGCGACGGGGGCGAGGACCTGCGATGCCGCGTCGTCAGGAGGTCCAGCAGCGCGGGCACCGCGGGCGCGCCCTCCTCCTTCCCCTGCGCCCAATCGGCCAGCCGCAGCGCTCCGCTCCGCGCACTGGGATCGAGCCTGGTCAACTGTGTTTGCGTCAGCCGCGCATCCAGTCCTGTCCCAGCCTTCCCTCCGAACCGGACACCGTGTTCATCGCACCAGAAATTCCAGGGAAAGGCCGTGGCCTTGCGGTGGAGCCCGGCCGGACAACGCGGACAGACATAGCGGCTTGCCGCGGCGATCATCAGGCGCGCCTGCGGCGTGATCTCGTCGAAAGTCAGCCTCCGCAGCCCCTCAACGGTCATGCCGGTGCGGCCAGCCAGCACGGCCCCCTCCCCTGCCCCGAGGCGCCATTCGAGCTCGCGAACGCTGAAGCGGCCGAGGCCGCAATGCGCCAGAAGCGCCTCCGCCGGCATGCCGTAGAGCCGCGCAAGCCGCCCCAGCCAGGACGACAGACGCTCGTCGGGGCCCGGCCGCGGCACCACCGGCAACGGAGCCGGTGCCGGTGGGTCCCTCACACGGGCTCTCCCACGAGAGCCAGCACGCTGCGCTTGTCTGCGACCGCGCCGGGCGTGATCCTTTCCTCGCCGCTCTCGATCGCGGCGATGGCGAGCGCGCTCACCAGCAAGAAGATGCCGGCCGTGATCCCTCCCGTCACCTCGATGAGGCGCTTCAGCGTCGCATCGGCGAACTCGCTGGGCTGCCGCAGCGGCAAACTGCGCTGCAAGCTGCCGATCAGACCGCCGAAATCCTCGTCATTCTGCCAGGGCGGCAGCGCGAAGGCCTCGAACCGGCGCACCAGCTGATCATCGGTGCGCAGCGCGTTTCGCGCCTGCTGCGTACCGACGCAGACGAGCGGAATCCGCAGCTCATTGCCGAGAAAACGCAGCATGTTCAGGAAGCGGGTCTGCTCCCGCACGGTGCCGGCCTGCAGGCTGTGCACCTCGTCGATGACCAGCAGCCCCGGCCGGATCTCGGACAGCAGGCGCAGCGTCAGGCTCTCCAGTACCGACAGCGTCGCCCGCGGCGGTTCAGGTGCCCCGATCGCCGCCAGGAGCCGCTTGTAGAAACGGGCTTCGTCGGGGCCCGGCACCATCTGGACGGCGATGACCGGCATATGCATGCGCCCCGTCACCGTATCGAACTGCGAGGGGTGGTCGCGGGCGAACTTTTCGACGATCATGGTCTTGCCCATGCCGCTGGCGCCGACGATGAGCAGGTTGGGCATGCGCGCCCGTGGCGGGAAGGCAAGCAGGGCTTCGAGCTTCTGGAGCGCCTGTTCGGCGCGCGGATAGTTGATCCAGCGGTCGGCGCGAATGCGCCGGATGCGCTCGTCCGCGCTCAGCGCGGCGATCGGCCGGCTAGCGGGGAAGAGATGCGAGAACGCCTCAGTCATCCTCCCATTCCTCCACCGCGAAATAAGGCAGTTGCAGGGGCTTTTCGTCCTTGTTCGGCCCCACCTCCGGTGTCACGTCGATGATCCTGTCCGGTGCGAGATGCGCGCGCCGGGCGACATCCCTTCGCATCGCCTTGGTCAGGCGCGTTGCCTCATCGACCAGGGATCGCTGGGCGAGGATTGTGGAGAAGATGAGCTCCTCATCGACGGCCTCGCGGCCTTTTTCCCGCAAGGCGCGCACGGCAGCCCGGTGCTCCCACAGCCCAATAGGCGGGCGGGTCCGATCGGCTGGACGCGCTTCCAGATACCCCTGCCCTGTCGCCACGAACACGCAGGACAGGTCGCGCGGATCAAATTTGACGGTCAGTCGTTGCCGGTCGCGCCCCATCAGCCAACGCAGCTCGTCCGACCAGTAGCGGATGTGAAACAGGTGCAGCCCGTCGCGCTGCAAAGTGCGCTGCTCGAAAGGCAGAAAATCAATCAGGAACCGCCGCGGATCCGACGGAACCCGCACCGTGACGTCGCCGATGCGGGCTTGCCAGGCGGCGGCCGGCGGCAGATCCAGGGCCTTGTGGATGCGGGCATGATAGGAGCCGATGATCTCGAGGGCGAGATAGCGTTCCAGGTCGCGCAAAGTCATGACCGCCTCAGCCTCCGGATCGAGGTCGCCGCGTTCGTCGATGTTCGAGAAATGCGAGCCCGGAATGAGGTGAACGGCACCCATCATCGTGCCGATCAGCCGCTCGATATGGCCGCCGAAACGCGGCGTGCCAGGTGGACGGTAGCTCAGGTCGATGCGATGCTCGCCGCAGGCGCGTTCGAAGGCGCGCGCATGGAATTCGGCGCCGTTGTCGACATGAATGGTCCCAGGAATTCCGTGCGCCGGCCACGCCGCCACGATCCCCCGTGAGGTCAGCCAGGCCGTCTTGTCCATCACCGCATGGGTCAGGCACAACGCCACGGCTGCCAGGGACGGCGCTTCCAGCGACAGGTAGAAGCCCATCGCCATGCGGGTGTTGACGTCGACGGCCAGCGTGAGCGTCGGCCGGCCGATCGGCAATCGGGTTACCGGATCGACGACCGTGACGTCGACCTTGGTGTGGTCGATCTGGAGGATTTCAAGCGGAGCCGCCGCCTCCAATCCGCCTGGCGTCGCCAGAAACACCGCCTCCGATTTGCCGGCGCCCTCCCGTCGGCGCATCAGATCGGCCTGATCTTTCATTTTCAGCCACCGGCCGAGACGGCGGATCGATGGCGGCTGCAGGCCTTGAAGCTGGCAGTCCGCCGCAACCTCCTGCTGAAAGCGCGTCAGGGTGGGCTTGCGGCGCGTCGCATAGAGCTTCCGGAAATGCTGCTCGACGATCGTGAGCACCACCGGATCCAAAGGCTGCATGCCAGCGTTTGGGCCACGCCGGCGCGGCAGGAGTGTGCTGGTGCGGTCATCCTGCCGGAACCGCTTCAGCCAGCGAAACAAGGTTGCCCGGCTGACGCCAAGCGCGTTCAGGGCGTCGCGGACTTCCGCATCGCCAAGGTGCTTCGATAGGTTCGACAGGATCTCGGCGCGATGTCGCCCCTGCGCCCAGGCCTCAGGATCGATGTCATCATCGTTCATGGACAGCCTCGCCGTCTGGCTGCAAGCTGGTCTCACAACTACCGACTCAATACCGTCGCCAGTCTCAATTACCTTGAATCGGTCTCATAATGACGACACGGCCAAGTCATTGAAATTGCGCAGGCGCCAGTCTCATCAACCCCGGTAGTCCGACAAGCAGACCGGAATTAGTGAGACTCGGCCGCCGTCGAGCCGCTTTTTGAAGCGGTTTTCGTGAGACAGGCGCAGTCTCACGATTTCCGGCTTGGATGAACATTGTCTCGGGAATACCGCCCCGGTCAGCACGGAAGCCCGGCCAATCGCGGTTCGCGCATCGTGAAGAGGGCCTGCTGTTCGGTGCACATCGCCGGATGCAGACGCAGATCCGCACTTTATCGACCTCGTCAGGAGCCCGCTGAGGCCGATCGAATGATTTCGACGAGGCAAAGGTCGGAAAACGGCTAGTGGCAGCCTGCGGGCTTCTGAGTGGCTTTGGCGGACCTCCAGCTTTTTTGGGGCTCAGGAGAGCGCTCGAACCCGTTGATGGCTGAGACGGGCACCTGTCACCGCTCTTCCGGCATTCCCTCTTTGCCGGGTGCAGGGAGCAGCACGCCCGACAGCGTGGCGGATTGCCGCCGGCCATCCTTCGATCAGATCCATCACCTTCTTTCGGCCGAACTCGTCGGAAGCCTCCAGGACACGAATGATCGTGCCGACCGGATTCTTCAGAACCCGGGCAACGCCGATGGCAAGCGCGTACCGCTCTGCCCGTGGCGCATTCGGCACATCGGCGATGGTTGAAGACAGACGCGGATCGCTAGTCGGCACCGCAGCCCTGAATTCCGGCACCACGACACTCAGAACCGGACGCCGGCAGGGTCGCGACAGAACGGAAGGATCGTGCTGACGCGGGAGCGGCAAGTACGCGAGTTCCCACGGTGCCGGAGGCGACAATTTCCGAGACGGCAAAAGCAGCAGCGACAGCACCGAGCCGACAGGAATCGCGGCAATCTCCCTCTCCATTGCCCATTGAAGCAGGATTTCCGCGCCCCGACGGCCTGATGCTTCATCGCCGAGCGCGCTGACGCCGCTCATTTCGCCGCCGAAGAGTGGCTCACGGTGACGATCACACCAGAACGCAAAGGCAAACGACCAGCCTCTCAGACGCTGCGGTCGTTGCATGCCGCGCGAGCAGGCCGGACAAATCTCTCTGGAGCTGGGTCGAAGCAGGCTGCGATAGCGCGGCGATGCGCCACGGAAGGTCATGGCGAACAGACGTTCGGCCGAACGGTTCGTCGCGACTGCGATGCGCTCCATGTCGGCCTGAACAGGCTCGAACTCAAGCTGCAATGCCGGACGAACGCAACCAATATGCGCTTGCAGCTCGTCCAGGGACACCAGATAGACGTCGGCGATCCGCTCCAGCCAGGAACTCAGCCGCTCGTCTCGAAAGGGCGGCGGCACGATAGGCAGCGGCGCCCTTCCCTGCCCCGTCACGGTTTAGGCCGCGGCGAAGGTCGCCGGCGCGGCGACACGATGATCGAGGATCGCAGTCGGCGTGATCCGCTCGGTTCCCGAGAGGATGGCATCCGTGGCGAGCTCGATCACCATCCGGAAGATCGATGCTGTGATGCCGCCATTGGCCTCGACAAGCCGCTTGAGCGCGCTGTCCGTCATCTCGGACGGCAGGCGCAGAGGCAAGGAGTAGAGGAGACCTCCGATCAGGCCATGGAAGTCGGCATCGTGCCGCCACGGCGGCAAGCCGTACGGCTCGAAGCGGCTGTTGAGATGGGCATCGCCGCGGATCGCATCACGCGCCTCGTGCGAGCCAAGGCAGATCAGGGGAATCCGCAGTTCGTTACCGAGGAAGCGCAGCAGATTGAGCATTCGGCGCTGTTCCCGGTAGGTGCCAGCGATCAAGTTCTGCACCTCGTCAATGATCAGCATGCGTGGCGCGGTCTCCTGAAGCAGCCGCAGCGCCTGCGTTTCGAGCTGCCCGAGTGTGGCGCGGGTTGGCGGCGGCGCGCCAATCACCGACAGAAGGCGATGATAAAACCGCCCCTCATCCGGGGAGGGGACCATCTGCACGACGATGACAGGCCGGTGATGGATTCCGCTGCGCTGATCGAACCGAGGCGGATGAGCGCGCACGAACTTCTCGATAATCATCGTCTTGCCCATGCCCGAGGCGCCGAAGATCAGCAGGTTGGGCATGCGGGCGCGCTTGGGAAACAACAGCAGCTCTTCGAGCTTGTCGAGCGCCTGGCGGGCACGCGGATAGTCGATCCATCGATCCACCCGGATGTGCTCGATGCGCTCCCGCGCGGGCAGATCGGCATAGGCCTGAACGGCGGGATCGAGATGCGGATAAGCCGTCATTCCCATACCTCCACCGGAAAATGCGGCAAGGCGATCACCGGCTCGTCCGCCGGCGCGCTGGCTGGAAGCGCTGGTATTTCTTGCAGATGAGCGCGCCTCGCGCGCAGCCTGCGGGCTTGCGTGGTCTCCTGGATCGCCTGATCCACCAGCGCACGCTGAGCGGCGATCGTCTGGAAGATCGTTTCCTCATCGATCTCCCGGCGGCCGCGCGCCCGCTGCACGCGCAACGCCGCCTTCTGCTCCCACAGCGTGATGGCCGGGCGCCCGGAATTGCGCGTGGGCACCATGATGTAGTTCTCGCCCAGCTTAACGAAGACCCGATGCAAATCTCGCGGATCGTACTTGACGAGAACCTTGTCGCTGCACCGGCCGATCCAGGGCGCAAAGCCGTCCGACCAGTAGCAGATGTTGTTGATGTGGATGCCGGTTCGCCGCAGTACACGCGGCTCAAATGGCAGAAAATCGATCAGGAAGGCGAGCGGCTCGCGCACCTGCCGCGGAGGGCGCCCGGATATGGCCTCGTTCCAGGCCGCGCCGGGCGGCCGGCCGATACCGCGGTGCAGATCGGAATGGTAGGCGATGATTTCCAGCGCCAGCCAGGCCTCAAGCTCGCGCATGGTCATCACGGCGCGCGCCTCGGGATCATAGTCGCCCTTGTCCAGCACATTGGAAAAATGCGTGCCGGGCAGCATATGGACCGCCCCCATCATCGTGCCGATCAAGCGCTCGACATGCCCGCCGAACCTGGGGGTTCCCGGCGGACGGTAGGAGACGGCGATATTGTGATCATCGCAGCCGCGTTTGAAGGCGCGCGCATGGAATTCGGCGCCATTATCGACATGAATGCACTCGGGCAGGCCGCTCGTCGGCCAATCCAGCGAAATCCCCCGATCCTGCAGCCAGCGGGTCTTGTCGACGATCGCGTGCGTCAAACAAAGCGCCACCGACGTCACCGACGGCGCCTCCAGAGACAGGTAAAAGCCCAGCACCATCCGGGTGTAGACATCGATCGCGATGGTGAGGATCGGTCGACCGATCGGCTGCCTCTCGATCGGGTCGACGACTGTCACGTCGACCTTCGTATGATCGATCTGGACGATCTGCAGCGGATGCTGCGCTGAAAGCTCGCCGGGTAATGCCAGGAACTGCGCGTCGGCCCGAGCCTTTCCCTCGCGACGGCGCGTCATAGCTTCCGTATCGAACGTCGCAAGGTATCCTTTCAGGCGTCTGATTGAGGGCGGCGCCAACTCGCTCACCCGGCAATCGGCCGAGATTCGCTTCCACAGGCGCGTCAACGTGGGCTTCTCGGGTGTGGCGTAGAATGTCGTGATGTTGCGGTCGACGATCGCCTTCAGGGTAGGATCAAAGGCGTCGATTCCGGCACGGCGCCCTGGCTTTCGACTAATGAGCGCAGTGGCGCGCTCCTCCACCCGATACCGCTTCAGCCACCGAAATAAGGTCGCGCGACTGACGGCAAGCTCCGCCATAGCGTCCGCGACATCGGCTGCACTCGGGCGTTGTGGCATCCGTCGCAGAACATCTGCATGCCTGAGCGCGCTTTGCCATTCCTGTTCGTCGAGCTGGTCGCGTTCCATGCCTCTTCACGCGGATTGTCGATCAATCTAGTCTCACCATAACTGAATCGCGTGACGGTTCCGTCTCAGCAGATCCGACTCGGTCTCACAAATTTCTGAATCGGCTAACCCATTGAAAATAAGCGATCGCCAGTCTCATGAAAAACGGTCGGCTGACACAAACCGCCGAAAATCGCCCTTCGGAGCGCTCCGCGTCATCTCAGGACCCGGGCACACCCGTCGTTGTTTCCGATGGGAGGACAGCGGACGACACCAGCGCCCTCCCCTCGCCGCTTCCGGCAGATGTCCCTGCCCTCCCTGCCCTCCCCGCGCATCTCGAACGGCTAGCCGGCCGCGCCCGCGATTACGTCGAGGCGTCGAGCTCGGCCAATACAAGGCGGGCCTATGCCAGCGACTGGGCGCATTTTTCCTCGTGGTGCCGGCGTCAGGGGCTCGAGCCGCTTCCCCCCTCCCCGCAAGTCGTCGGGCTCTACATCACCGCCTGCGCCTCCGGCGCCGCGATTCCCGGCGGCAAGGCGAACTCCGTCGCCACCATCGAGCGCCGGCTCTCCGCCATCACCTGGAACTACGCCCAGCGCGGCACCCCGCTCAATCGCCGCGACCGCCATATCGCCACCGTGCTCGCCGGCATCCGCAACACCCATGCCGCCCCGCCCCGGCAGAAGGAGGCGGTGCTGCCGGAAGACCTCATCTCCATGCTGGAGGTGCTGGAGCGTGGCACGCTGCGCGGTCTGCGCGACCGCGCCATGCTACTGATTGGCTTCGCCGGCGGGCTGCGGCGCTCGGAGATCGTCGGGCTCGATGTCGGGCGTGACCAGACGCAGGACGGGCGCGGCTGGGTGGAGATCCTCGACAAAGGGCTGCTGGTGACGCTGCGCGGGAAAACCGGCTGGCGCGAGGTGGAGATCGGCCGTGGCTCCTCCGACGCCACCTGCCCGGTGGTCGCTCTCACCACCTGGCTGAAGCTGGCAAGGATTGCCCATGGTCCGCTGTTCCGCCGCGTGACCGCCCGGGGCAAGGATGTCGGCGTGGACCGACTGAACGACCGCGAGGTCGCCCGCCTCGTCAAGCGCACGGCACTGGCCGCCGGGGTGCGCGGCGATCTGACCGAAGGCGAACGGGAGGAAAAATTCGCCGGCCATTCGCTGCGCGCCGGTCTCGCCTCTTCCGCGGAAGTCGACGAGCGCCACGTCCAGAAACAGCTCGGCCACGCCTCCGCCGAGATGACCCGGCGCTACCAGCGCCGCCGCGACAGATTCCGCGTCAATCTCACCAAGGCTGCCGGGCTGTAGACAAGGCCCCTCCCCTGTCAGCCCCAATTGCCGCACACCCCAGCCACGCGAGGACCAGCGGGATCATGGACAGGAGCCGGATAGTGCCAACCGGCGCCTTCACGCGAGTACTTCCTTCGCAGCCAGCCGTCGGGCGGCATCGGGATCGTGGGCCGGCAGGAGGATCGTCGGCTGTTGGCCGGCGAAGGCCTTGATTGCGCGAAGCGTCGCGAGCGCCGTCGAGGGATCATTGGTGACGCCGTCGGTGCGCTCGGCGCGCAAATTCTCCTGCGAGTAGGTCGCGTCGCCGGCGAGAAAATAGGTGACGTCGTCGTCCCGCACCACCACGGCGCAATGCCCCGCCACATGGCCGGGTGTCGGCACCAGCGCGATCCGGCCGTCACGTGTCAGCGGATGCGAAGCCGGGAACGAGCCTATGGCGGGGCCGTCCATCTGCACCAGTTCCGGCTTCAGCCAGATCGGCCAGCGCTGAGGCAGGCAGCCCATCATCATGCCGCGCAGCCCGGTCGACACCGCGTGGTTCTCGCCCGGGCCGATGATGCGATTGTGCGGGAAATGGTCGAGCCCGCCAGTGTGGTCGTGATGGAAATGGGTGAGGACGACGGCGGCGAGATCCCGCGCCGGGTCGAGGCCCATGTTGCGTAGGCGAGGGCCGATCTCCTCCTCCGGCGCGACCCGGATCGAGACCTGCCGGTAGAACGGATTCCAGCCGGGCAGATAGCCCGGCACCGAGTTGCGCCACGTATCGCCGGTGTCGACCAGGAAGCGGCCTTCCGGATGCTCGATCAGGAAGCACAGGATCGGCAGTGGCTCGACCCATTCCCGATCGCGGAAAATGTCGATCTTGCGCCCGATGGGTCCGCGGTCCGGGCGCCCGGTGCGCTGTGCGGTCTTCATGCGGGCCTTGCCCGTCTCGATAGCCGTCACGCGAATCATAGATATCCCCATAAAACGAACAACCGTTCTTTTATTATCAGCACACGCGCTTGTAAAGAACGGTTGTTCGTTTTAGGAAGGGGCGTGCCGAAGATCTCCGACGAAAAGCGCGTCGCCCGCCGCCTGCAAATCCTGGAGGCCGCATGGACCTGCTTCGACGCGCAGGGCCTGCACGCCACCACCATGAGCGACATCATCCGCGTCTCCGGCCTCTCGGCCGGTGCCGTCTATTCGTATTTTCCGAGCAAGGACGAACTGATCCTCTCCGCCGTTTCGACCTCGCTCAGCGGCTTGAGCGGGCGCGTCGAGCCGATCTTCTCGGCCAACCCGCCGCCCCCTCCGGATCTCTTCATCCGTCAGGTCTGCGAGACGATCGCCCTCTTCACGGTTCGCGAAGGCTATGACCTGCGCCGCCTCGCCCTGCTGGGGTGGAGCGAGGCGCAGCGCAACGAGAAGCTCCGCGCGACGATGCGAGGCTTCTATCTGGCCTTCCGAGAACGTCTCGCCGATCTCGCCGCCCGCTGGCAGCGCGACGGCATGCTGGGGAACGACGCCTCAACACCCGACGTGGCGAAAACGATGCTCGCGATCATACTCGGCTATGTGGTGCAGTTCGGGATCCTGGGCGACGTCGCTCCTCCGGATCTCGCGCGCGGTCTTCGGGACCTTGCCGGGCAGGGACAGACCGATGCCGCTTGATCCCGCCAGCAAGACCGGAAAGCGATGCCGAGCCGCTTACCCGCTTCTGCTGGGCATCCACGCGCTCGCCGCGGTCCTGCTATTCCTGACCATCTTTCCGTTGTTCCAGCAGATCGTCAGCCAGATCGGCCGGGCCCAGCCTCTGGACACCTCGACCGCTGTCACGGCCATCGTCCTCGCGCTTGTCATGCAGACCTGCTACTGGGCTCGCTACTTACGCGTGCCGGTGCCGGCCCCGTTCCGTGGCGCGTTCGCCGGCCATCTGCTGATGTTCGCCAGTCGCGTCAGCTTCTTTTTCGGCGGTGCGCTCTTCGCGGCTATCTTCTTTCGTCACGTGCCGCAACTCGACGTGCTGCCTCCGGTCGGGCAAGGCCTGGCGAAGGCTCTCGGCGTGATGGGGCTGCTGTTCGCCGCGTTCTGCTTCTCGCTCGAGCTCGAGCGTCTCGGTCGCGCCATCGAGGAAGGTCCAGCGCGAGATTCGTAGGTTCTCCTCGCATTCATTCCGTCGGCTACGAAATGAAACCGCGATCGGGCCCCCACCCGCTTCCGCTGCAGCGGGATTGCCTGTTCGTCCCTATGCCCCGAACAGGCGCCTGTCCCAGAAGACCGGCTGATGCAGGCTAGCCTCGATCGTCCTGAATTCCGGATGGCCGGGATTGACGAGGATGTTGCTGTCGATGCGCGCGACCACACTCGGCACTAGCAGGATGGCGCTGCGCCTTTCCAGACACCAGCGTTCGCCGAACGCCTGGCTGGCCTTCGCGGGCATGCTGTCCCAGCCGGGAAGCGCCGGTGGCGAGAATATCTCGTAGGAAAGGCCCCGTGGCAGGGTGACTTCGACGTAGTGCTGGTTCGGAGGCAAGCGCCCGCTGCCATGCACCAGCTTTTCCAGCAAGGCTGTCGAATAGTGCTGGCTGGTGTAGATCAGCGGGCTCCCAGGTGTGTTCCATCGCCCCGGCGCAAGGGTCGAGCCGGTTGCGTCGAAGATCGGATAAGCCCCGTTGGGATCCCCAATCCTGAAACTCGACAACGTGCGATCAAGAAGCTCCGCCATCACGCAGCGCTGCCGTATTTCAGGCGGCCGAGAACATCGAGAACCAACTCAGCTCCGATCTCGCTCTGAATGACAACATCGATCGGGCGCTTGTCCTCGAGCATCGAATGCGACCGGAAGAGAAAGTCACGGGCCTCCATCTCGCTTTGCCATACGTCCAACGCCAGGCTCCAGACTCGTGCCAGACGCGCAAGACGTGTGCCCTCGTCCGAGGACAGACGATGAGCTGCCTTGCGCCTCTCATAAGTTGCCTTCGGCACGAGCCGGTATTTGAAGTGGGCATCGCCCGGCGCCAGAAGCTGGGAGACACGCTCGAGCGCACCGATGGGCAAGCCATCCTCGATCCGGGCGATGAGCCCAAACGGCGAGCGCGCCGCCGCTTCCTTCGCGGGAAGTCCCAGCACATCGGCCACAGTTGTGAATGCGAGCATCACGTCCTCCATATCATATGAGGCTATACATAGACCCACATGAGGCGCAGCACAAGCATCGGGTTCCCAACCGACACCCCCTGCCCTCCCTTCCTGGACGCGACCCAGTTGATTGGCTAACAGGCTTACTCGTTGAAAACAGCGCCGCGCCGCATCCCGTGCGTTCTCCAGTCATCACCGTTCCCTCGGCCTCTTCAGGCTTTTCAGCAGCGCCTCCGAAGCCCGGAGTCGACTACCCCCTTCAACCGGCTCGTCGGATCGCCGCGGACCCAACCCAGTCGATGTCTTCTGCTCATCGAGCTTGGCCCTGAGCAGTGCCATGATCATCGGCCAGGTCGAGAACTTCCCGTCCTTCGCCCGATCCGTCAGGCTTCGCAGATAGCCGCCGGGCGAGCCGATCTGGTCAGCGCGCTCGTAGATCGCAGCCAGTGTGATTGCCGCATGCTGCTCGCCCAACGCCTCCTGTGCTTCCCGCCAGGCGCTCGGGCTAATTCCCAACATCGGCCGGACCAGTTCCGCGACGGCCAGGAAGTCCCGCCAGTGCCGGATTTCGTCGCCCTGCACCAGTTCCAGCACGCCTGGGCAGGCGTCGAGCACGATCCCAAGAGGCAATTCCCGCTTCGGCAGGCTCCGCACGTTGTCGGCTTTCGCGACGCTGCCGCCCGCTCCTTTTTCATTTCGGAGGCTATATTCAGATTCAGAGAGAAGATCTGGGTTTGAATTCTGTATGTGGCGACCGGAATGGGACTCATTGGCATCCGGATTCTGCGTTTTCGTGAAGGTTTCCAGAGCCTCGCGGATATCCTCGTAGAGAGCAAAAAGCTCGGCGCTAATCGCCTCCACCAGCTGGCGGGGAGCTGAGCGGGGGAGGCGGGCGATGATTGCCTGGTAGTCCAGCAGCACCTTCCCCCAATTGCCCGGAACACCTTCCTCGATGCCGGTGTCGATCAGCTTGACGATGTCCCGTCGCAGCAGTGTGAGGCGTTCCTTCGCCACACGGAACGCCTTCCTCTCCGCATGAACTGCCTCGGCCAGATCATGCAGCTCCTGCGCCCGCGCGACCAGCGGCGAGAGATCGAAACCATAGGCCTGCTCGATCTCCCCGCCCCTGCCCTTTCGCGCGAAGCGCTTGCCGTTCGGGCTGTCGCGCCGGATCACCAGCCCGCAATCGACCAGCACGGCGATGTGTCGGCGCAGCGTCGTCGCCGGCATGCCGTTGGCTCGCGACGCCAACTGCTCATTGGATGGCCAGACGATCAGTTCGGTATCGCCGGTGAGCGCGGTTTCCGGATGGAAAGTCAGCAGGGCGTTGAGGATCGCCAGCGAGCGATCGGTAGCGCCGAGCAGTTCCCTCGCCTCGCGGATGTCCTGGAACACCTGCCATTTATGCGCGACGGCATCCGGCTTCACCGCCTTCGCCGTCATCTGACTTGAAATCTGGCCGAGCGTCATCGGCCGCCGCCCAAAGGGCGTCGTCGAAACATGCGTCTGCATTGTCCTTCACCTATCGCTAGGCAAAAGAATCCAGCGCGCCCGAGCAAGGTCGTTCGCTAAAACGCTTGACGGTGATTCCGGGAGGTGCGATTCTCAATGCGCCAACAACGAGAAGGGCTTCCGGGACACCGTTTCGGGGGCCTTTTTCTTTTGCGGTTTAGTGCGTCTCCTGTTTTGATCCGTTTTTCTGATATTCCTCGTAAAGGCGCTCCAGATTATCAGAGAGATAGGCCCCGAAATCCGAAGCGTCCTTTGCCTTCAGTGCGAGCGTGAACGAGCGACCTGCGGCCTTCGTCACCACCTTCACCGAATCCCCAGCCAGTGCCCAGTCTCGTTCGGTAGGACGAGCGACCACCGGCTTACGAGTTTTCGCCTGCGCTATTCCTTCCAGAACGAGCGCGAAGCGCTGCTCTTGAGGCGCATCCTTGAAGCTAGGCGTGTGCACCAGCTCGACTGCGGCACTGGCCTTCGCGGGATGAAGCAGTTCCTTCTTTAAATGCTCCCAGCGATCACGACCGACTCCGCGCGCAGCGCCTAGCGCGTCAAGCACCGGGGCCGGGACGGCTTCGACAACAGCCAGCATGCGCGAGAGCAAGGTGTCGTCGATCGTCAGCGCACGCTTTATGTCGTCCTTCGATATTCCCGAACGGAGCAACTTCTTCGCGAAAAGCGATTTCTCAATGAAAGTCAGGTTGGCGCGAGCCGTATTTTCCTGCCCCTGCGCAATGACATGAGCGATATCCGCAAGCGGCTTCACAACCGCCCTTACCGGTATTCCAAGCTGCCGTGCCGCTTTCGCCCTGCGATGCCCATAAACGATCACGTAACGCTGGGCATCATCCGGATGCGGCCGGACGAGGATCGGTGAGGCCTGGCCGACATCCTTGATCGCTGCGACAAGCGCATCGAATTCATCAGCTTCTTCGCCGATGCGATCAGCGAAAGGGGAGGGATCAAGCAAAGCTGGATCTAGCTGAACGATCGCCTCCCCCTCCAAGAGGCGCATCGAATTCTCCGCCATCTCGTCAAGAGTTTGCATCATGGACCGGGAAGCTCCACGCCGCGCATACTCCGCACGAGACTCCGATGCCGTAGCTACGGGTACCTCTTCCTGTTTCGGATCGGCAAATGACGCCAGTAGGTGTTTCCTAGCCAAGACGCCCTCCCGATACAGGACGCATCCCTTTGCTGTACCTAGACTTTTCGGTGATTTGCACGGCTGTCAAACCAACGGTCACTTTCGCCCCCACGATTTGTGAATTAGCTCAGCGATCTCGCCGTTCACGGCGTTGAGGGATTCGACGGCCCGATCATAGGTCGACCGAGTGAACTGGCTGCGCTCAACCTCGTAAAGCGTTTGCTTGGTGATGCCCGCGTCGGAAATCGCCGTCGATTTGAGCATCTGGTTCCGCAGCATGCGACGATTGAACATCGCCTGCATGAATCCGACCATCTGCGCTTGCGGCCCATCCGTTGGCTCATAGCGCGTGACCAAATATCGGAACCAGTTCAGCCTGACCCGCGCACCAGCACTTTTGATCGACTGAAGAATGCCGCCAAGCATCAGCAGGAACTGGCTCATCGACATGATATCAAGCATCTGCGGATGGACCGTGATCAGAACGGACGTCGACGCGGTCAATGCCGTCAACGTCAGGTAGCCGAGTTGTGGAGGACAATCGATGACCACCACATCGTATTGGTCATCGACTTCCTTAAGCGCCTGAGTGATCCGGGTGAAGAACATCCGCCCCTCTGACGACCCCTTATTGGACGCCGCCAGAGGCGTTTCATACTCGTACTCCTGCAATTCGAGATTCGCCGGCACGATATCGAGGCCAGGGAAATTGGTAGGCCGAATAATCGTTTTGATCGACTTGCGCTGGTCATCGTACCGCAGCGCCTCGAAGAGGGAGGGGTTTTTATCCAGTTCCGGCTGAACCCCATGTAGAGCCGTTAGCGATGCTTGCGGGTCAAGATCAATAGCCAGAACACGGTGGCCGGTAAGGGCAAGATACTGTGCCAGATGCGCGGTCGTCGTGGTCTTGCCGCTGCCACCCTTGAAATTGACGACGGAAACCACCTGGAGTTCATCACCCGGCCGACGATGAGGAACATACCGCTTGATGTCGCTCCGGCCGTGTTTGTCAAGGAAATGGCGCAGTTCCAGCATCTGCGCAGCCGTGTAGCTGCGCCGGCCGGAGGATGACACCTGTGGATCAGGCCCTTTCCCCTCAAGATGAAGCTTCTTGATGTGGTTCTGCGTCACTCCGAGAAACTCGGCGACCTCAACGGATGAGAAAAGGCGAAGCCCTTTCTCCGCATTAGGCGGATACTGCTCCAAGCGCAGCATATTGAGCTTATCGGAGATGAGTTCCCCCTGCTGGAGAATCTCCTCGTCAAAGTCCGTTTCCGTAGGGTGCCCTGTGCTCACTTCCGCCAACTTCTCTAGAATAACGCTTTTCATGCTGCATTCACGCTGAAAGCGTTATTACTATGGTCGATTCGAGAAGGGTCGCAAGCCGTTTTTGGTTAACGAGACCTTAATGCTCAAATCTGCAGCTCCCAAGTCCGCAGGCCATTTCGCTACTTTTTCCGAGACTTACCGTGAGTCGGCCGGAAGCGGCTGCCCCATGGGAACTGCAAATTTGCACCCGCATGCAAGACGATCCGCGCCTCCCGGATCGTCCCCTCGATCCCCCAGGCACCAGAATCACCCGCTGCAAATCTGCACATAGCCGGCCCCCGCCACCGGTGATCTGTCTCCACACAGCCCGTTCATGTGGAGACGTTGATGCGGATTCAGGTTGTAGTCCCGGCCCAATATGAGGCGTACGCCGACCTTCTCGCCCAGATGCGACGCCTGCGCGCCGCGATCTTCTCGGGACGTCTCGAATGGGACGTCATCATCGAGAACGGAGAGGAGCGGGATCAGTATGACGACCTGCGGCCGTCCTACATCCTGGCAGTGACCGCCTCGGGACAGGTTGCCGGATGCTGTCGTCTGCTGCCCGCGGTCGGACCGACGATGCTGGAGCGGACATTCCCGCAACTGCTCGCGAGTGGTTCGCTCGATGCTCACGCGGCGATGGTCGAGAGCTCGCGCTTCTGCGTCGACACCACACTGGCCTCCGATAGGGCAGGGGGGCTGCTGCACGAGACCACGCTGTTCCTGTTCGCCGGGATCATCGAATGGTCGATGGCCAATGGCTACAATGAACTCGTCACCGCCACCGACCTGCGCTTCGAGCGGATCCTCAAGCGCGCGGGCTGGCCGATGCAGCGGCTGGGCGAACCGGTCCGGATCGGCAACACCACGGCGATCGCCGGCGCGCTGCCCGTCGACGTAGCCAGCTTCCGGAACGTGTGCCCGGCTCACTATCGCTCGGAATTCAGCGCAGACGCCCCCGCAACGCTGAGGAGCGCGGCGTGACCCAGCTCCGCTCCCATTCCCGGCTGGTCCGCAAGCTCCAGGAGGCATTGGGCGACCAGCTCTGCGTCGCCCTCGACGACGCGACCGTCGTCGAGATCATGCTCAATCCCGATGGCAAGCTGTTCATCGAACGGCTCGGCCAGGGAGTCGCCGAGGTGGGAGCCATGAACCCGGCCGCCGCCGAGGTCGTGATCGGCAGTGTCGCCCATGCCCTGCAATCGGAGGCCGACGACGAGCAGCCCATCATCTCCGGCGAGCTGCCGATCGGCGGCCATCGTTTCGAGGGGCTGCTGCCCCCGGTCGTGGCCGCCCCCACCTTCACCATCCGGCGGCGCGCCTCCCGGCTGATCCCGCTCGACGACTATGTGAAGGCGAAGGTGATGAGCGAGGCTCAGGCCTCCGTCCTGCGCAGCGCGATCGCCTCGCGGATGAACATCGTCATCTCCGGCGGCACCGGCTCCGGCAAGACCACCTTGGCCAATGCCGTCATCGCCGAGATCGTCGCGGAGGCTCCCGATGATCGCCTTCTCATCCTCGAGGACACCGCCGAGATCCGCTGTCCGGCGGAGAACGCCGTGTGCCTTCACACCAGCGACACCGTCGACATGGCGCGCCTGCTCAAGAGCACGATGCGCCTGCGCCCGGACCGCATCATCGTCGGCGAGGTCCGCGACGGCGCGGCGCTGACGCTGCTCAAGGCCTGGAACACCGGCCATCCCGGCGGCGTCACCACGATCCACTCCAACACCGCGATGTCGGCCTTGCGCCGTCTCGAGCAACTCACCGCCGAGGTCAGCCAGCAGCCGATGCAGGAAGTCATCGGGGAAGCGGTCGACCTCATCGTCTCGATCGAACGCTCGGGCCGGGGGAGGCGGGTGCACGAGATCCTCCACGTCGAGGGCTTCAGCGCCTCCCGGTATCAGACCGAACACTATGGGAAAACCGACGGGGACAGCCATGTCGCGTAGCCTTCACCTTGCCCTCACCGGCGCCGGCCTTGCAGCCCTCGCCGCGACCGCGCTCATCGAGCCGGCCTTCGCCTCTTCGGGCGGCAGCCTTCCCTGGGAAGGTCCGCTCGAGCAGATCCAGCAGTCGATCACCGGGCCCGTGGCCGGCTTCATCGCACTCGCGGCCGTCGCGGTCGCCGGCGGCATGTTGATCTTCGGCGGTGAGCTGAACGATTTCGCGCGGCGGCTGATGTATGTCGTGCTCGTCGCCGGCATCCTGTTAGGGGCCACCCAGATCGTCGCCCTGTTCGGATCGACCGGCGCCTCCATCGGCACACCGGTCGCACCTGCGCAGACGGCGGCTCCCGCGTCCTCCCATGGCGGGGCAGGGGAGGGAACCGATGGCTGACACTTCCAGCCTCGCGCGATCGCGCATCCACCGTGCCCTGTCCCGGCCGAACCTGTTGATGGGCGCCGACCGGGAGCTGGTGCTGCTGACCGGCCTTGCCTCCGCGATCCTGATCTTCGTCGTGCTCACCTGGTACGCGACACTGTTCGGCGTCACGATCTGGCTGGTCGTGGTGGCAGCGCTGCGCATAATGGCCAAATCCGACCCGCTGATGCGACGCATCTATGTGCGCCACATCACCTACCAGTCGCAGTACCGGGCAACCTCGACGCCCTGGCGGCGGTTCTGAGGTCGCCCATGGTTGCGCTCAGATCCTTTCGTCATGCCGGTCCGTCCTTCGCCGATCTCGTGCCCTATGCCGGCCTCGTCGACAATGGCGTGCTCCTGCTCAAGGACGGCTCGCTGATGGCCGGCTGGTATTTCGCCGGGCCCGACAGCGAGAGCTCGACGCCGACCGAGCGCAACGAGGTGTCGCGCCAGATCAACACCATACTGGCGCGGCTCGGTTCCGGCTGGATGATCCAGGTCGAGGCCGTTCGTGTGCCGACCTCGGATTATCCCGACGAGCAGGACTGCCATTTCCCCGACCCGGTGACCCGCGCCATCGACGCCGAGCGCCGGTCACATTTCCAGCGCGAGCGCGGCCACTATGAAAGCCGCCACGCGCTCATCCTCACTTGGCGCGCGCCGGAGCCGCGGCGCTCCGGGCTCACGCGTTATATCTATTCCGACGAGGCAAGCCGCACCGCCTCCTACGCATCAGTGACACTCGATGCTTTCCGGACCTCGATCCGGGAGATCGAGCAATACCTCGCCAATGTCGTCTCGATCCGTCGGATGGTGACGCGCGAGACGGAAGGGGCCGACGGCTTTCGTACCGCCCGATACGATGAACTGTTTCAGTTCATTCGCTTCTGCATCACCGGCGAGAACCATCCCGTCCGGCTGCCGGACGTTCCGATGTATCTCGACTGGCTGGCCACGGCCGAACTCCGGCACGGGCTCACGCCTCTCGTCGAGAACCGCCATCTCGGCGTCGTCGCCATCGATGGACTGCCGGCCGAGAGCTGGCCCGGTATCCTCAACGCGCTCGACCTGATGCCGCTGACCTATCGCTGGTCGTCGCGTTTCGTCTTCCTCGACGAGCAGGAGGCCCGTCAAAAGCTCGAGCGCACACGCAAGAAATGGCAGCAGAAGGTGCGCCCCTTCTTCGACCAGCTGTTCCAGACCCAGAGCCGATCGGTCGACCAGGACGCCATCATGATGGTGGCGGAAACCGAGGATGCCATTGCCGAAGCCTCCTCGCAGCTCGTCGCCTATGGCTATTACACACCGGTCATCATCCTGTTCGACACGGAACAGATCCGCCTGCGGGAAAAAGGCGAGGCGGTGCGCCGGTTGATCCAGGCCGAGGGTTTCGGGGCCCGGATCGAGACGCTCAACGCCACCGACGCCTTCATCGGCAGCCTGCCCGGCGTCTCCTACGCCAATATCCGCGAACCGCTGATCAACACCCGCAACCTCGCCGACCTCATCCCGCTCAATTCGGTCTGGTCAGGCAGCGTCGATGCGCCGTGCCCGTTCTACCCGCCCGGATCGCCGCCGCTGATGCAGGTGGCGAGCGGCAGCACGCCGTTCCGCCTGAATCTCCATGTCGACGATGTCGGCCACACGCTGGTCTTCGGGCCGACCGGCTCCGGCAAGTCGACGCTGCTCGCGCTCATCGCCGCGCAGTTCCGCCGCTACGCCGATGCCCAGGTCTTCGCCTTCGACAAAGGCCGCTCCATGCTGCCGCTAACGCTGGCGATCGGCGGCTCGCACTACGAGATCGGCGGCGAGAGCACCGGAGCAGGGGAGGGGGCTGCGCTCGCCTTCTGCCCTCTCGCCGAGCTGACGACGGAAGGCGACAGGGCCTTTGCGAGCGAATGGATCGAGACCCTCGTCGCGCTGCAGGGCGTGACGATCTCGCCCGACCATCGCAATGCCATCTCCCGGCAGATCAGCCTGATGGCCGGCTCGCGTGGGCGCTCGCTCTCGGATTTCGTGTCGGGCGTCCAGATGCGCGAGATCAAGGATGCGCTCCACCACTACACCGTCGACGGTCCGATGGGGCAGCTGCTCGATGCCGAACAGGACGGTCTGTCGCTCGGCACCTTCCAGTGCTTCGAGATCGAGGAGCTCATGAACATGGGCGAGCGCAATCTCGTCCCCGTGCTCACCTACCTGTTCCGGCGTATCGAAAGACGCCTGACCGGCGCGCCGAGCCTGATCATCCTCGACGAAGCCTGGCTGATGCTCGGCCACCCGACCTTCCGCGCCAGGATCCGGGAATGGCTGAAGGTCCTGCGCAAGGCCAATTGCGCGGTCGTCCTCGCCACCCAATCGATCTCGGACGCCGAGCGCTCCGGCATCATCGACGTGCTCAAGGAAAGCTGCCCGACAAAGATCTGCCTGCCGAACGGATCGGCACGCGAGCCGGGCACCCGCGAATTCTACCAGCGCCTCGGCTTCAACGAACGCCAGATCGACATCGTCGCGAGCGCACTGCCCAAGCGCGAATATTACGTCGCCTCCCCGGACGGAAGGCGGCTCTTCGACATGGCGCTCGGGCCGCTCGCCCTCTCCTTCGTGGGAGCGTCCGGCAAGGAGGACCTTAAGCGCATTCGCGCATTGCACTGCGAACAGGGGGCCGGCTGGCCCCTCTCCTGGCTCCAGCAGAGGGGGATCGCCCATGCCGAAACCATCCTTGCCACCCCATAGATCCCAGTTCGTCCTCACGAGCGCAATCATGCTGTTCATGGCGAGTCTGCCTCGGGAGGCACCTGCCGGCGGTGCAACGGGCGGCGCGACCGAATGGACGCAGCTCGCCAACAATGCCGAGCTGGTGAGCCTTGTCGGCCAGTCCGCCGAGCAGGTGAACAACCAGATCAAGCAGATCTCCCAGCTTGCCGAGCAGATCCAGAACCAGCTGAACATCTACAACAATATGCTGCAGAACACGGCGCAGCTGCCGAACCATGTCTGGGGCCAGGTCGAGAACGACCTGAAGAGCCTGCAGAACGTGGTCTCGCAGGGTCAGGGCATCGCCTTCTCCATGGGCAATGCCGATGACGTGCTGCGGCAACGCTTCCAGAGCTTCGCCGAGATGAAGAGCAGCCTGCCCGATGGCGCTTCCTTTTCCTCCACCTATCAGGGCTGGTCGACCACCAATCGCGACACCATCGCCGGCACGCTGAAGGCCGCCAACCTGACCGCGCAGCAGTTCGGCAGCGAAGAGACCACCATGTCGTCCTTGCGCACGATGTCGGAAAGCGCCGATGGCCAGATGAAGGCGCTGCAGGTCGGACACCAGATTGCGACCCAGCAGGTTGCGCAGATGCAGAAGCTGCGCGGTCTCGTATCCCAGCAGATGACCATGATGGGCACCTGGCATCAGTCCGACCAGGCGCAGAAGGACCTCGCCCAGGCTCGCCGCGAGCAGTTCTTCAACGCTCCCACCCGCGACATTCGCGGCGGGCAGACCATGGAGCCGCGCTGGTGAGCTCCCGTCTTGTCGTTCTCATCCTGCTCGCCGGAGCCCTTGGCCTGTGCGCGACGCTCGCCATCCGGATGGTCGGGCCATCGTCCACCGAACCTGCCCACGCGACAACCGAACCATCGCCACCTCCGGCATCCAATGCTGCACGTCGTGAACATATCGAGCGCTTTTTCGGTGGCGATCCGAACAGGGATGTTCGCGGCGGCCAGGAGATGAAGCCGCGATGGTGATCCCGCGCCCGTGCCGTCTGCTCGAACTCGCCATTGCGGTCGCAGCGATCGTCCTGCTCGCGAGCGCTCCCGCGCTGGCGCAGGAGGGTTCCGTTCTCACCACGCTGGAGAATTCCGTCGTGACCGCGGCCCGCGGCTGGGAAACCACGGTCATGGATGCCGCCCGGTCGCTGTTCTGGATCCTCGCGGGGATCGAGATCGGCATCGCGGCCGTATGGCTCGCGATCAATGCCGCCTCGCTCGACGCCTGGTTCGCCGAACTCGTGCGCCGCATCATGTTCATCGGCCTGTTCGCCTTCATTCTCGACCAGGGCCCGGACTTCGCGAAGGCCGTCGTCGACAGCCTCTTCCAGATGGGCGGCAGCGGAGGAAGCGCTTCGCCCGCCGACATCTTCGATGCCGGTATCCGCGTTGCGTCCAAGATGTCGGAACAGGCCAAGTTCGGCCTGTTCGAGGACAATGCGCTGGCGATCGCCGCCGTCTTCGCCATGGTGGTGGTCGTCATCTCCTTCTCACTGGTCGCCGCGATCTTCGTCGCGGTGATGGTGGAGATGTATGTCGGCCTGCTCGCCGGCATGATCATGCTCGGCCTCGGCGGTTCGTCCTTCACCAAGGACTTCGCCGTCCGCTACCTCGTTTATGCCTTCTCGGTCGGCATGAAACTGATGGCGCTGGTGATGATCGCCAGGATCGGCTCGGACATCCTGCTCGGCCTTGCCGAAGCCCCGACAGCGACCTCGGACCAGTTCATCACCACGCTGGCCATCGCCGGCATCTCGGTCGTCGTCTTCGTCATCGCCATGTATGTGCCGCCCATCATGCAGGGCGTCGTCCAGGGCGCCTCGATCTCCGGCGGCATGGAGGCGATCCGGCACGGCGCACAGGTCGCGACCTTCGCGGCCGGTGGCGCCTTTCTTGGTGCAAGCGCCGCCGGAAAGGGCGCGCAGGCCGCGAGCGATGCCCGGGCCAGCGGCTCCTCATTGGCCGGCGCCGCCCTGCGCGGCATGGCGTCAGGCATTGGCAGCGCCGCGGGAGCGGCCGGCGCGGCGGCAAAGGAAAAAGCGACCGCCGCACCCGGCGCCTATGCCGGCTCACTGCTCGGCCTCGCCAATGCCAAGCTCGACCAGAGCCGCCAATCGGGCGGCACGCGCTCATCCCGCCCCGTCCCGCCGCCGATCGACGACAGCAAATAAGGACACGGTCCGACCATGGCCTCCGGCAATCCACCCGAAAATCCCTACATCGCCGCTCGACAGGAGTGGAACGAGCGCTACGGCTCTTATGTGAAAGCGGCCGCCGGCTGGCGCGTCGTCGGCATCACCGGCATGGTCATGGCGGTGATCGGCTTCTCCTATGCCCTGTTCCAGAGCACGCAGGTCAAGCTCGTTCCCTACATCGTCGAAGTCGACAAACTCGGCTCCGCCTCGAGCGCCGGCTATCCGCAGCAGATCGAATATGCTGATCCGCGCGTCGTGCGCGCGACACTCGGAAGCTTCGTCTCGAACTTCCGCAGCGTGACGCCCGATGCCGTGGTGCAGAAACAGTACATCGACCGCACCTATGCGCATCTGCGCACCTCCGATCCGGCGACCGAAAAGGTCAATGCCTGGTTCCGTTCCTCCTCGCCCTTCGACAAGGCGAGAAACGCGACGGTTGCCATCGAAGTGAACAACATCGTCGCGCTGTCGAACCAGAGCTACCAGATCGACTGGACCGAGTTCGAGCGGGACCGCAAGGGCAAGGAGACCGCGCTACGCCGGTTCCGTGGCATCGCCACCGTCACGCTCACGCCGCCTCAGGACGAGGCGAGCATCCGCCTCAACCCGATCGGCCTCTATCTGCGTGACTTCGATTGGACGGCCCAGCTTTGAAAGGCTCGCACGCGCGCATGCACGAACACCACGCAGCAATCCGGCCTTTTCTGCCGACCACCATCGCCTTTGCCATCATGGCCACCCTCCTGACATCCCCCACCTGCGTGAAAGCGCAGGGCCTCAGCGCCAACGAGGCCAAGGGCACCGGCATTTCGGGGCGCTGGCGGGGCAGCCCCGGCGTGGTCACGCGAGGCCCCGACGGGAAGGTCGTCTTTCTCTATGGCGAGATCCAGCCCTCCGTCGTCTGCTCCCCGCTGCAGGTCTGCGACATCGAACTCCAGCCGGGCGAAGTGGTCCGCGACGTGCTCGTCGGCGACACCGTCCGCTGGAAGGTCGAGCCGGCGACCTCGGGAGCGGCCGATGGTCAGGCGATCCATCTGATCGTCAAGCCGTCGGAACCGGGGCTCGTCACCTCAATGGTGGTGACGACCTCACGCCGCACCTACCACATCCAGCTCAAATCGCATCAGAGCCAGTACATGGCCCGCGTCGGCTTCGCCTATCCCGAGGATGTCTCCACCAGAATGGCGGACATCAATGCCCGGATCGAGGCCAGCACCATCCCCGGCGCCGGCGTGCCGGCCGAGCAGCTCCAGTTCGAATATTCGGTCTCCGGCCGGGCCGGCTGGCGGCCGAGCCGGGTCTATAGCGACGGGCAGAAGACCTACATCCAGTTTCCGCGCTCGATCGCCGGCCAGGATGCGCCGGTCCTCTTCGTGACCTCGGGCGGGCAGAGCCGCATCGTCAATTACCGCATGAAGGGCGACATGATGATCGTCGACTATCATGTCGACAGGGCCGTGCTCGTCTCGGGTGTCGGCTGGAACCAGGAGAAGGTGACGATTCGGAGGGGTGGCTGATGCTCCTTTCTCCCAGATTGCGTTCCCTGGCCGGCGCGGCAGTGCTCGCGCTTGTCCTTGCCGGATGTCAGACCGCCGGACAGGGCAGCCTCATTGCCAGCGACGCACCCACTGACGTGTCCGGTCCTGCCGCAAGCGCCATCGCCGGTGAAATGGTGAGCCGGCTGGCCGAACAGGTCGGGCCGGGAACCGCCACGATCGCGCTCAAGCAGGATGGTTCGCCTTTCGGAGAAGCTATTGAGACCGCCCTGAAGGGCTGGGGCTATGCCGTCGTCACGGACCAGAAGACCGAGGGCGACACGAGCATTGTCCCGCTTGCCTACATGATCGTTCCCTTCGAGGGCCAGGTTCTGGCCCGGCTCTCGACAGCCGATGTGGAACTCGGGCGGGCCTATAGCGTCACGGCGGCCGGCGCTACACCGGCGAGCCCGGTCTCCGTCATGCGGCGCGGATAGGAAGAATGTCATGACACAATCCCTCAAGCTCGGTGGTGCTGCGACTGACGGGACCGAAGCCGGCATGCGCCGGATCAACCGGCTGCCCGTCATCATCGTCATCGTGCTGGTCGTCGCCTTCCTGGGTGTGATCTTCTACGGCCTGGCCTCGCGCGGCCTGCGCATGGGAGAAGCGAGTAGGCCCCGGGAGAGTACCGGCAACCCGGCATCCACCTTTGCCGACCAGCTCAAACGCGGCGTCGGCGACGCGATCATTGGCGAACCCCAACCGGCGACATCCCTCCCGGCTGTCCCGGTCGCGACCAGGGAGGAGACGGCGGCCAACCCCTTCAGGACCCCGCCGACGCCGCAAGCCGGCGGACGTCCGGAACCCGCGCTGGAGCCGGAAGCGGTCTGGCGGGCACGGCTGCAGCGCGAGCAGGAGGAGCAGTATCTGCGTGAACGTCATCGTCAGGACATGGCGCGGATGCAAGCAAGTGACGCGGCCTATGATGCACCCATCGCGATCGATCGCAGCAAGCTCGATGCGCGAAGCACCAGCTCGACGTCCCGTCCGGGCGAGCCGTCTCAGCCTGCCCGATCGGGGACGAGTGGCGCCCCGGATCTTCTCGCCGCTGCCCTGCGCGCGGGCGCCGGCGGCATCAATCCGGATCCCAACGGTCAGCGTGCCAAGGAAGACTTCTTCAATGCCGACCTCAAAAGCCTCGGTTACCTGCCGAACCGGGTGGTGCCGCAGCTCTCGCCCTTTGAGCTGAAGCGCGGCTCGGTGATCCCCGCCACCCTGATTACGGGCATCAACTCCGACCTGCCGGGGCGCATCACCGCGCAGGTGAGCCAGAATGTCTATGACAGCGCGACCGGCCATCGCCTGCTCATTCCGCAGGGCACGAAGCTCCTCGGTCGCTACGACAGCAAGGTGTCGTTCGGGCAGAGCCGTGTCCTCGTCGTCTGGACCGATATCATCTATCCGAACGGCTCGACATTGCAGATCGGCGGCATGGCGGGAACGGACGCCGAGGGCTATGGCGGCTTCCGCGACAAGGTCGATCGCAAATGGCTGGAAACCTTCGGCTCCGCCATACTGATCGCCCTGATCGGCACCGGGATCGACATGGCGATCCCGCAGAACAATGACCCGTTCAATTCCAACAGCCCCGAGGATGCCGCGCGGATCAATTTCGCCGAGACCTTCGGTCGGACGGCGGAACAGACCATCCAGCGCAACATGGACGTCCAGCCGACGCTCGAGATCCGTCCAGGCTACCAGTTCAACGTACTGGTCGACCAGGACATCGTGTTCCCCGGCGCCTATCGGGGATAGGGGATCGCCACCCAAGGCACTGTTCCCCTGACAGATTTCTTAGGACACAGGTCGTCTTGCTGCGGCCCGCCACTGGCGTGGCGGCCCCGTGGTCCTTAAAAGCAGCACAGGGCAGGGAATCTCCTCATGCGGGATTGATCCTCTGACCCTATGGTTGGGGTTCATGATGGTAGTTTGGATGCTTCGATGCCGCTGATCGCAGGGTCGTTTCATCTTGGATTCTCCCCCGGCTAGAGCTCATGGGATTATCGTCGGCGGGGGAGTACCGCGGACAACTTCAGGCGAGCAGGAGATGGAAACCAACGAGTCCGCAGCGGAGACCAAATTCGAGCTCCGTCCCCTCATCGGACTGACGCGAGGACTGCCTCAGTCGGATCTCGAGGCCATCACGGTCAATGCGATCCGCATCCACAGGCAATTGGTCGATCGCGCCGATGAGCTGTTCCACGAACTTCCCGACACCTGCAAGACCGGGAAGACGCATGGAGGTGAACAGCATGTCCGATATATTGAGGCAGCCATCGAGATGCACTCTCAAATGGCTGCCGTCGCGACGCTTATCGCGCTTCTCGGATATACGCCGAGTGTTTCAGTGAACTAATCGTCAGATCAGCTTCCGGCGGATCGCCACGGCAACAAGCTGTGTAATCGTGTAGACGTTGAACCGCTTTTTTGTTTCAGAAAGCTTCACCCGCACGCTGTTATATTTGACGTTGTGGAGATCGGCAACTTCCTCCACCGTCTTGCCCAGGGCAATCCAGCGTAAATACGCGGCCTCCTTCGCATCGAGCCATGCGTGTTCCTCGATCGTCGGCGTCGCCTGCAGATGCGCAATGCGCGCATGAAGCTGCCCCACGGCAGCAGCCGCGGCGATAGCATCGATGTCCTTTTCGGGATCGATCCTGCGTTTGCCGGATGCCAGCGTGAACATCGACATGAAGCCGTTCGCGGTATTCACCGGGATCGTAAAGCCTGACCGGATCGCGAAGTCGGCAGCATGCGAGAAGAAGGATCGCTGTTCTCTGGACAGGTGCGAGCGGTCCGACTCCCCATCCCAGGAAAAGGCCCGCCTGAGTCTCCTTGCCCGCTCCACGACGGGATCGATCACGGAGTAGCACTCATCGAAATAAACACGTTGCCATTCAGGACGATAATTCGAAATTGCAAATGTATTGTTCATTTGCATATGCAGGTACGCATACCCGCCAAAGCCAAAGGATTCAGAAAGGTCCGTCAAAGCCGATTTGAGACCGGTTTCGTCCAACCCAACTGCCGCCAGGTCGGTAAGCCTGTCAACCCAATGCTTCACCAGGTTCCTCCGCTCAACGTTTCATTTTCATGCAGCTGAGTTTTGAACTTCGGATTGGTCAACTCAAAATTGCGCCTTCTCCACACACCTTGCATGACGGCGGTATCCTGTGGGGCACTGGCACACTCCAGCACCTCCTTCGTCGACGGGCACCTCGATCGTTCCGACCACCCGTATCCGCTCACGGTGCAATCCATGAAGCACCGCGAATATCGCTGTTCCGCCGCAGATCACCGTGGACAGCGCACTGGGAACTTGGCACCCGCATGTCGGGCAATCAAGAAACCGCCTTACGAAATCGCACGGCACCCCGGAATGGTCTTCTATTTCCGATCCATGGACGGCTTCACGCCGATCCTGGACAGATCGACGCGGATATCGGCCCCGTTGGGATCTCCGGCCGGAGGCTCCGATGGGCTGCCTGCCCTATCGGCTTCCTCAGCCGTGGTTTCCGGTGGCGTGTGCGGCATCGAGCCATCGGGCGGCAGTTCCATCGCCGTGAACACGAAATCACCCTCGAAGTACCCGCTTTTCCACGCGAGGATGGCGTCCTCGAGCGCCTCGTCCGTCTCCCGACCGTACCACCTGACCACCATGGCGTAGACCTTTCGGAACAGCGCGCTGCCCATGCGGATGTTCGCGCACGGATCGACCAGGTCGGAAGTGAGTTCCGCAACGTCCTGCGCCCCAAGGCCTGCGGGGAACTGGGTAACGCCGACACGCACGACGTGGCGGCCAACGTGCTCGCGGATCAGAGCCAGCGCTTCGGCGGGCGAGCCCGGCTTCGGTATCAGTACAACCCGATCGCCCGCGCGGACCGTCACGGCAAGAGGATCCAGCGTTCCAGCCCGCTCAACGAGCTTCTCGACGATCGCCGGTTTCAGGTTGGGGTCGGCGCATTGCTGGATGAGGGCGGCATCCACCATTCCCGTCTCTCCGTTGGTTCAGGTGTTGAACGACATCGCCAATGGAACCGCGAATAGCCGTCCCCACGCGGTCACACTCGCCTTCTGGATGGCGATGATCGAGGAGCCTTGAGTCCACCAGCCATTGCCAGTCGCGACGATCGTCTCCGCGCCAAACCACATCGACTGAAGAATGGGCCAGACGATGAGCTGTTCGTAGCAGATGAGCGGCGCGGCCCGGATGCCAGCGAGTTCCACCACCGGGTTCGCAAAGAAGTAGGCACGGGCGCCGCCACCCGCTCCGGTCCATGTTGCCCAGGGCTGCCACATGGACACGGGTACCGGCATTCGCTCGCGGTAGAGGACACTCGCCTTACCGGCAGAAATCGCCACCATCACGTTGTCATAGCCATGCCGTTCGAGCACGGCGGCGCCGGCGAGGAGCGTGACGTTCGAGTCACGTAACGCGTTGATCCAGAAACCTTCGAGGGTCGGGGTCCAGAACCCGAGCGCACTTTCCGGCAAGATCACGACGCGGGCACCGCTGGTGGCCTGCTCGCGGACCAGGGAGGCGAGCGCTTCCTGATAGGCAAGAGAATGCTCGCGGCCGAGGCTCCGACCGAGAGAGAGGTCAACGCCCCTCCATCCCGCGGGCGGCGCCTGTTTAGCCGTGTTCGCCGCCGACCATAGCCATAGCCCAGCGAGGACGATCATCATGACCGGCCAGGCGCGCGTCGTCATGACAAGTAACATCGCGACGGCAGCCGTGAGGCCCCACCAGCCCCAACCGGGGAAGAGAACACCGGCAGCCGTCACGGGATGCGCCCACCCCGTGATCCCAAACGGGGGAAACGCCATCAGGACAGCAGCCACCAGATAACGCACCGCGCGCGTCCATCCCGGTAGTCTCAACCACAGCGCAGCGTGCACCCCGACAAAGAGGCACGACGCGCCGATCCATAGCCCCAGTCCGGGCCAGATATCGGCAGCGTAGAAGGCGGCAATGCCCTGTGGCAGGCCGCGTGACGCTGCGAGGAAATACCCCATCGACACCGCCGCCGCCGTGACCCGGTTTGGCGCCCACGCCCAGAGCGCCGGGAACAACATGGCGAACGGAAGGGTGAGCGCATGGCCGCTCCAGCCCACCCAGCCGATGGCGACGGCAGCAGTGACGAGCAAGGCAGGGCGCCAGCGATCAGGGATGGAGGGTGAAGATCGGCCGCGCCAGGCCGAGAAGGCCGGCGTCGGGGATCGGCCCGAAGTAGCGGGAGTCATAGGAACCTGCGAAGGGAGAGTGAACGAAGATCTGGCCGGCAGGAACGATGCCGCCGGTCCAGGGAGTGAGCAGCCGCCCTGCGCCGTCGCGAGCGATCAGTTCGGAGCGGGGCAGGGCATCGCCATCGATCTCGACGCGCGCGCCAACCTCGATGCGGCTGCCGGCAAGCGCCGCGACGGTCTTGATGAGGGGCGCTGCGCCGCTCGGGCATAAGCCCTGCCGGAAGTAGCCGCGTTCGAGGCCGAAGGCCGAGACCGGTCCCGGCGGTGGGCAGACGAAGACCAGATCCCCGATGGCGACGGGACGATCGAGCGGCACGATGCGCCACAGCCCCAGCGGCTCGCTCGGCGTGAGATTGATGCGGAACCCGCCCAGCCAACCAAGGCCGGCGATCGCGGCAATCGCGATCACACCGCCGACCAGGATCGCGAGCGCACAACGCCGCGTTTCGCCCTTCCTCCTTCCGGCTGCCTTAGTGATATTTGCACGCGCACCGACCATCATTTGAGCGACAATCCCTGCCGCTGCCCCTGGCGCATCGCCTCGACCTGTTTCAGCCCCTCGGCGGTGCGCTGCTGGGCGGCGAGTTGCTGCGCCGTGCGCATCGTCGGCCAGGCCGATTTCAACTCATCGCGCTGGCCGGCGCTCATGCCGGCGGCGAGTTTCTCGAAGGTGGGTCCGTCCGGTGTCTTCGCGCTGCTGGCAAGCATTGACCGCTCGCCAAACCGCTCGCTGACGACCCGAGCGAACCCTTCGATCTCGGCCTTCACCATCTTGTCCTCGAGGGAGAAGGCGAGCGCAGCGGGAAGGTCGTTTCGGTCGATCGCGTCGCGGACCTTTTCAAGAGTTTGCCTGGCCATCGATGACAACGCCGGAATGTCGACCGCGACCTTGACGCGCGCCGCGCGTTCTTCCGTCTCGTGCTTATGCTCGGCCTCGGCGCGCAGCCGCAGATAGCGCTCGAGGTCACGGGCGAGCGCCGGCACGTTGAGGTTCGCGCGTTCGCGATCCTCCCGGTCGGCACGACCGGTGAGAAGGCCGGTCTTGCCCCTCAGCGCACCGAAGCTCTCAGGCCTCGTGGCGATCGTCGACAGGGTGGATCTGGCCGTGTCGGCGTTCCTGATCATGCCGTCGACGTCGACCTTGCGGAACGCACTTTCCGGCTCGGCGAAGACGAAGCGGAAGCGGGTCGAGACCTCCTCCCATTGCCTCGATAGCCCGGGATCGGCAGCGAGCCTGTCCTCGACCGCCTGATCGACGGATTTGGGGAATGCGGTGATGCCGGCGACCATCGGCCTGGCCTCCTTCTGTGTTTCCGGGATGGTCTGTTTCGAGGCCACGCCAAGGCCGAGCCTCAAACCGAGGGCCAGAAGCCGCGTGCCGAGATCGGCGAGCTTGTACTTCTGCCGGATGGTCCAGCGGAGCCTGTCGGCGACGAGCGTGCGGGCGACGCGGACGAGATGCAGGCCGCGCGCTTCAGTGAAGCGCAGAGCGGCGCGATAGGAGCCGGCGCGCTCATAGTCGAGCGTGGTTTCCTTGCCCCGATGCTGTGACAGGATCTTCGTCAGGCCACCGGCCTTCCGTAAGGACAGCGCCCCGTAATAGAGGCCGACATCCTCGCGATGGCGGGTCAGCGCCACATAGGACAGGTGACGGTCCAGCGAGAGCGTGGCCAGCACCTTCACACGGTCGACGGTCGCGCCCTGCGACTTGTGGATGGTGGTCGCATAGCCATGGTCGACATGGGCGTAGAAGCGCTGGTCGACGTCGACATGGCGACGGTGTTCGCCCTCACCGACCATGGCCTTGAACCCGCCCGGCCGCGCCTCGACGACATGAGCGATCATGCCGTTCTTCACGCCGAGCGCCGCGTCGTTCTTTAGGAACACGATCTGGTCGCCGGCGGCGAAACGGCGGGGGCCGTCCTCGGTGCGGAAGGCATGACCTTCTTCCACGAGGCCGCGCTCAACCAGCTTGCCCCGCGCCATGTCGTTAAGCACGCGCACGTCACGCCGGAGATGGGCGAGGATCAGTGTCGATTTCGCCGGATCATAGTCGCGGTTCCAGTCCTCGATCAGCGCCGTAACGGCATCGGTCTTAAGTTTGCGCGGCTGGAGCTTGCCGTTCGCCTCATAGCTCTTCAGCGCCGCGGCGACATTGCCGCGCGCGAGATCGAGCGAGGCGCCGCGCATCCATTGTTCGCGCTGGCGATAGATGGTCTCCAACTCGGCATAGCCGGTGCGTTCGACGATGGCGCGGAACGCGGCACCCGCCTCGATCGGCTGGAGCTGATCGGGATCGCCGACGAGCACCAGCTTGGCGCCGGCCTTCACCACCGTCTCGACGAAGAGCGCCATCTGCCGGGATGACACCATGCCGGCTTCGTCGAGCACGAAGACGCATCTGTCGTCGATCTGATCACGGCCCTTCGACCAGGCGAGCTCCCATGACGCCAGCGTGCGCGAGGCGATGCCGGCCTCGCTCGAAAGGCCCTCCGCCGCCTTGCCGGCAAGCGCGGCGCCGACGACACGATAGCCGGCCGCTTCCCAGACTTCCCGCGCGGCCTTCATCATCGTGGTCTTGCCGGCGCCGGCGCGCCCGACGACAGCGGCCAGCCGTCCACCGCCGGTGACATGGGCAATCGCCACGCGCTGCTCTTCCGAGAGCCGGTCATGGCGCTGGAACACCGCCTCGAGCACGGTCTCGCGAACACCATGCGAGGACCGCGCGGCAAGCCAGATCGCGCGATGGGCCATGTCGGCTTCAAGCCGGATCAACTCGCGCGTCGTATACTTGGCGGGCTCACGGATGCCGGTCGCAAAGCCGATGCGCTCACCTTCCAGCCGCAGCACATCCGGGCTCTGAAGGATGCGCGCCATCAACCGCTGGAACGTACCGGCATCATCGACATAGCGATGCAGAACCTTGGCGATGTCGCGCTCGGTGAAGACGCTCATCTCGCGCGTGACGAGGTCGAGCACGATCTCCGGCCGGCGCAGGATACGCTCGCGGTTCTCCGCCCTTCTCTCCTCATGGAGCGCGACACGTTCCAGCCGGGGCGACCACCCGGTCGCCGCCTCCTTCCGGTCGATCGCCTTCGCCGCCACGCCGATATGGGTCGTCGTCACGAGGTCGATGCCGCGCTCGGCGTAGGAGCGGCCATCGACGCGGATGTCGAGGCCGGCCAGCGCCAGATGCTTGTTCTGGAGATCGAGCCAGCCCGCGCGCTGCTCGAGGAACTCGGTCTTCTCACCAGACCAGAGCCGATAGACGATCTTGCCGGCGTCATTGCGGAGTGGCTGCCCATCCGCGCCGATCAGCGACACCTTCTTCGACCCAAACCCGCCATCGACGAGAGGCCGCAACGTAGTCATCAGGTGGATATGCGGATTGCCGGGTTCATCATGGAATACCCAGTCCGCAACCTGCCCGCGGGCGAGCATCTGCGTCCCGACAAACTCCTGCACCAGAGCGATGTTCTGGTCCACCGACAGCTCGACCGGCAGCGCGATGATGAATTCCCTAGCGAGCTGCGCGTCGGAGCGCTTCTCGAAGGCTTCGACCGCATTCCAGAACGCCTCGGCCGCCCCCGCGACCGAGCGATCGGCGATCAGCGCTCGTGCCCATTCCGGTGCACCGGCCGGCAGCAGGAATTCCTCATGCCGCAGCCCGCGCTTGGCGGAATAGTCGACGATCCGCCCTTCGGCCTCGTGCTCCATCCGCGCGCAATGACGGTACGCCGCCGACAGCACGGCGCTGCGGCCGGAGCCGCGCGAGATGAGCTGGGGCGTGAAATGCGTGATGGCCAAGACGGCACGGGCTCCCGAACGACGACAAGACAGGCGTGTTCGTCGGGAGCGGCGGCCGCTGGTCGGGGCTGAAGCAGGGCGTCGCGATAGCGACGTATTACTGCGCCCTTGGACCATTCCTTCGGAACGGCCGGGATCATCCGCCAAAGTGTCGGCTGCGCCGACGTGCAAATCTGCACCTTTCGATCACGGGGCATCCGGAGGAGCCTTACCCGATGCGATCCGCACCGGGCGCAACAGGAGGTCCAACCGGAAATGAAGAAACCGTCGTCAAAGATCCGCGAGGAAATCGTCCAGCTCCAGGCCCAGCTCAAGCTCGCCGAAACACGCGAGGCCGAGCGGATCGGGCGTGTGGCCCTGAAGGCGGGGCTCGGTGAGATCGAGATCGACGAAGGCGAACTACAGGCCGCGTTCGACGAAATTGCCGGCCGGTTTCGCGGGAAGGGTGGAAAGGCTACCGGAAAAAGAGATGGCGGCGCCGTGGAGGAGCCCACAGCCACGACCACGACGGTCGCGGCTGGCGCGACTGCGGATGGCACTGGCGAGGTGTGAGCGCATGCGTCAGGCCTCATCATCCGAAGCCCGCAGACAAGACACCCGCGAGAAGATCGAGCTCGGCGGCCTGATCGCCAAGGCGGGGTTGCGCTACGAGAAGCGCGCCGTCCTGCTCGGTGCACTGATCGAACTCGGCCAGCGGCTGAAGGCCGACGGTGCCGAGCGAAGCCGCCTCGCGGCGATCGGCGCGAAGGCCTTCGGTCATGACGGCGAATAGGCTTCTGCTCGCCTTAGTGCCGATCGCACTGATGATCGGTGCGCTGATTGGCCTCTCCGGTTTCGAGCACGCGGCCGCCAGCCTCGGCAAAACGGATGCGCAACGAATGATGTTCGGCCGCGCCGGTCTCGCGCTGCCCTTCCTCGCCGCAGCTGCGACCGGCGTGATCTTCCTCTTCGCCGCCGCTGGCGCCGCCAACATCCGCACCGCCGGATGGGGCGTCATCGCGGGATGCGCGATGGCGATCTTCATCGCCGTGCTGCGGGCGCCATCGCGGTCGCCAGCGCTAACTCAGGTCGATCCGGCATACCCGATCGGCGCGAGTGCCGCTCTGATCGTCGGATGCTTCGCCCTGCGCGTCGCCGTGAAAGGCAATGCCGCCTTCGCCGCATCGGCGCCGAAGCGCGTGCACGGCAAGCGTGCCTTGCATGGCGATGCCGACTGGATGACAATGGCCGAGGCCGGCAAGCTCCTTCCCGACACCGGCGGTATCGTCGTTGGCGAGCGTTACCGCGTCGACCGGGACAGTGCGGCAGCGGCGGCGTTTCGCGCGACAGATCGGCAGAGCTGGGGAGCGGGCGGGCGCTCGCCGCTGCTTTGCTTCGACGCTTCCTTCGGTTCGTCGCACGGCATCGTCTTCGCCGGTTCCGGTGGCTACAAGACGACCTCGGTGACGATCCCCACAGCCCTCAAATGGGGTGGCACGCTCGTCGTGCTTGATCCCTCGAACGAGGTCGCACCCATGGTGATCGATCATCGCCGCGCAGCCGGGCGCACCGTCCATGTGCTCGATCCGAAGCAGCCCGCCACCGGCTTCAACGCGCTGGACTGGATCGGACGCTTCGGCGGCACCAAGGAGGAGGACATCGCGGCCGTCGCCTCATGGATCATGAGCGACAGCGGCGGGGCGCGCGGTGTACGCGACGACTTCTTCCGTGCCTCGGCCTTGCAGCTCCTGACCGCGCTCATCGCCGATGTCTGCCTGTCCGGGCATACGAGCGAGGCGGACCAGACGCTGCGCCAGGTGCGCTCCAATCTGTCCGAGCCGGAGCCGAAGCTGCGGTCGCGCTTGCAGGAGATCTACGATGGCTCGGGGTCGCCATTCGTGAGGGAGAACGTCGCCGTCTTCGTCAACATGACGCCGGAGACGTTCAGCGGCGTCTATGCCAATGCGGTCAAGGAAACCCATTGGCTGAGCTACCCGAACTATGCCGCGCTTGTATCGGGTCACTCCTTCGTCACCGATGATCTCGCCGGGGGCGACACAGACGTCTTCATCAATCTCGACCTGAAGACGCTGGAGACCCATGCCGGTCTCGCCCGCGTCATCATCGGCGCGTTCATGAACGCGATCTACAACCGGAATGGCGAGATGACGGGGAGGGCGCTGTTCCTGCTCGACGAGGTGGCGCGGCTCGGCTTCATGCGCATCATCGAGACCGCCCGCGACGCCGGCCGCAAATACGGCATCACCCTCATCCTGCTGTTCCAGTCCATCGGCCAGATGCGCGAGACCTGGGGCGGACGCGATGCCGCGAGCAAATGGTTCGAGTCGGCGAGCTGGATCAGCTTCGCCGCCGTCAACGATCCCGAGACCGCCGACTACATCTCCAGCCGCTGCGGCGCGACCACGGTCGAGATCGACCAGGTCAGCCGCTCCTCGCAATCCTCCGGCTCCTCGCGCACGCGCTCGAAGCAGCTCGCGTCGCGCCCGCTGATCCAGCCGCACGAGGTGCTGCGCATGCGTGCCGACGAGCAGATCGTCTTCACCGCCGGCAACGCGCCGCTACGCTGCGGCCGCGCCATCTGGTTCCGGCGGGAGGACATGACGGTCTGCGTGAAGGCGAACAGGTTCCAGCCGGAGAAAGGTTGAGCGGCATGGGCTCAATGCTGACCGGGTCACACAAACCTTCACGGAAATGAATCGATGAGTCCGGATCGATTCATAAGTGTCGTTGGACGCCGAATCTCCTCGATGGGATTCTGGCGTCATGCTCGCCCAGCCCTATCAGCTCTATGTCGAACGCCGGGATGCCGCCAGGAACATGGCCCGGTTCTACGCCATGTCGATCGAGCGGACCCTGTTCGGACAGGCCTGCCTGATCCGGCGCTGGGGACGCATCGGCGCATATGGGCAGACCCTGCAGCATTCCTTCGACTGCGAGGACGAAGCCGTGCAGCTGTTCCTTGAACTGCTCCGGCAGAAGCGCGATCGCGGCTATCGACCGAAGAGAAAACCGATCTCGTCCGACAGCTCAGCTCCGGAGGGGTAAGAGGTTGGCCCCGCCGTGCAGGCGGGGCCAACTCAGGATCAGTCCCTGTTGGGCCGGGACCAGATCAGCTGGAGGCCATCCTCACCTTCGACCTCGACCAGGGTGGCGTAGATCGGAGCCGGGAAGCTCGGATCGTCCAGCTTGACCGAGAGGTAGTCGCGGCCGCTCTGCTCGGAGTGCTTCTGCCACGCCGCGCCCAGCTCGACCGAGCCGCTGGCGAAGAGGCGGAAGTGCGGACCCTTGTCGGAGGGGTTCTCGATCCGCTCGAAGCGGGCCTTGACGTTGAGGGTGAGAGTCTTGATCGAGCCGGTGAAGCCGTTCGAAGTGGAGGTGAAGGTGCCGATGGTCGCCATGGTGCTTGTCCTTTTCCAAAGTCTCGGGCTGCGCCCTCCGCGGCCTCGATGGCTGTCGACAAGACCGGTGACGATCGGACCGCACCCACCAGGGTCCCCGGCGCGCCTGCGCGATGGGGTGGTCCTTAGGGGCTGGAATGCAATGGAGGGCGGCAACAAGCGGTTTTGTTAGCGGGTGAGGAATGGCGGCGCCCGCAGGGTCCGCCAGGGGTCAGAAAATCGCCTGATGCCGTTGCAGGAAGACGATCGAGGCGAAGCCGGTCTACGGTCAGACATGCCCCATCGAGCCCGCAGGAGGGCCGGCCGGTACAAGAGAGAAGGGCGGGCCGTGGCTGAACCAGAACCTCGGCACTCTCATCCTCGCCACCACGCGGACGAGCGATCAGGCCACGGCCCTACCGAATTCGAGCACCGGCGGGTTCTGACGAATATCCCTCCAGGCAGGCGCATCACGAACCATCGTCGCGGCCGCCTGAGAAGGGATGCCCTCGCCGGACAGTACGCCGATCGCCGCGGCGCCTTCTCCAACGAGGCTCGCCCGGATGGTGCCCGTCAGCCGACACCCGAGCCAGTCCCTCCTCGTCGAGACCCGTGGCGCTAACGTCAAGCCTCAGGCAAGGTCTCCGGCCATCGCTGCGCGCCATGCAGGACGCGAAGGATACGGACCGTCGTTTCCGTCACGACATAGGCCGCGACATAAGGCGTGCCGGGGATCACCAGTTCGCGCGTCCCGTCGATCCGTCCGGGACGGCCGCTTTCGGGAAAATCACACAGCCGGCGCGCCGCACCGGCTATACGTTCATCGATGGAAACAGCGGCGGACGGATTATCCGCCTCGATATGAGAGAATATGCCGTCGCGATCAGAGAGCGCCCAGGCTGACCAAACGAGCTTCACGATTGAACGTCACCCGCGCGGCGCCGTGCCGCCGCCCGGCGCGCCGCGAAATGCACCTCGGCCTCATCGTCGGAAATATCGGGCCGGGTGTCGCTCAGCGCTTCCAGCACCTTGGCCCGAAACCAGGCATCATGCGCCTCGCCGTTCGCCATCAGTTCCAGCGGAAGCGCACCCTCATTGGCAGTCCGGGTGAGCAGGATGCGCACGGCATCGGACACCGTCAGGCCCATTCTTTCGAGCACGGCCGACGCACGGTCCCGGATGTCAGCATCGATGCGGGTTTGAACGAGAGCATTTGCGACCATCGGCGCCTCCTCTATCAGCCAATGTAATGCGGTTGAATGACGATTGCCAGCTTTCTCCTGGCCGCGCATCCTTTGCCTGCGCTGGCGGGTGCAATGATCGGCCGTCAGAATGGAGGCTCTCCAGATCGCGGAAAAGATCGGCATTCAGGGCTGTCCACGACGCTGACGCCCGGCGCCAGGCGGAACTGGCCCGAAGTCACGACGCGGTCGCCGGGGGCGAGACCGGAGGTAGTGACCGCGCCGCAGGCGATGCTCTCGCCCTGTTGCCGTGGCGCGTGGCTCGCGTCATGCGCTATGTCGAGACGCATCTCGATCGGAGAATCAGGCTCGCAGACCCTGCAAAAGAGGCGCCTCTTTCAAGGATACATTTCGCGGCTCAGTTCAACGTGGCCACTGGTTTCAGTCCGCTCGAATATTTGATGCACCGACGCATAGCAGAGGCAAAGGACCTGTTGCGCCGCACAGACGAGTCCATCGTGTAGATCGCGTTAAGTTGGTTTCCAGAACCAGGCGCATTTTACCACCGTGTTCCGCCGTCTCGTGCATCAGACACCGCGAAGATGGCGCCTCTTGGGTGATGCGGGCCAACGCGATGCTTTGGGCTCAGACTACCGGCTGGCTGGCCACCTCTCCGAGGTTTCGCAACAACGTCTCTAGCTCGACCGCAGCCACCGCCCCACGCAGGCCATCGTAGTGAACTCGCTCAAACTGCGGGCGGGAGCAGGAAACAATGGAGCAGTCATGTCGGCGAGGGCATGACCGGGGCCGAGTTCGAGGAAAGCGGTCGCGCCTGCTTCCCGGCAGGTCTGCAGGCAGGCGGACCAGCGAACGGTCTGACTGATCTGAGCCGCCAGCTTGTTCCACACCAACCTCAGCTTCTCCGAATGGGCCACGGTCTTCGGCGATGCCAAGATGACCACGGCCCTGCTCGACCGGCTCACCCACCACTGCCATATCCCCGAGACCGGCAACGACAGGTTCCGCTTCAAGAGCAGCTCGGCAAGGCCACCCAAACCCACCAGGGAGAAGCCGCGAAACTTGACCGCCACCTGACCCAACACCACCATTAGCCCGGATCACTTCTCAGTGGAAATCCAGGGTCACTTCTCGACGGAAATCAACAGGCGAAGGCTTTGAGGTCGCTCGGAAGCAAGGTCGAGGAATTTGTGGCGAAGATCGTGCTGCCCGGCGCGAGCCCCGCCAGCTTCTCGTAGAGCGCCTGCTTGATCGCCAGCACTTCGGGCACGGCCTCGATCACGAGGTCCGCGTCCCCGACGGCCGAGCCGAGATCGGCGGACAGGGTGATGCGCTGCAGGGACTCGACGGCCTTGCCGTCGTCGGCACCGGCCACCTCCTTGCCATAGGTCTCGACGAGCATGGCGAAACGCTGCCTCGCCTGTTCGAGCGCTTCCTCGCTGATGTCATAGTCGGTGACGTCGAGGCCGCTATAGGCCGTCTGGAAGGCTATCTGGCTGCCGAGCACCCCAGTACCAAGAACCGCCACTTTCCTGATATCGCTCATTCAATTTCCTTCTGCGTGGTATCGTCAACGAGAAACGGCGCCGCGACCTCCACCGGGACGCGGGCCAGCTTGCCGGTTTCCCGATCGACCAGGGCCCATTGGGTCAGCGAGGCGACAATCGTCCGGCCGTCTTCGTCATGGAATTCGACACGTCTCACATAGCGTGCACCGCGTGGTGCTCCGACGACCCATGTAGTAGCGCTGACCGTGTCTCCCGCCCGGACATTCCCGCGATAGTCGACCTCATGGCGCAGCACGACTGCAACGAAACGGTCGCGATCCTGCGGACGCGCGGCCGTCAGCCAGTGCGCCACCGACGCATCCTGAATCCAGATCACCCACACCGCATTGTTGACATGGCCGAGTTCGTCGATGTCGGCGTCCCGGGCGCGGAAGCGGATACGGAAGCGACGATGCTCATCCACCTCGCCAACGAGTGGATGTCCGTGCTCATCGCAGCCGATACGTCGGCGATCTGACACCCTCCCGCTCACGAACAAGCCTGCTCCTGATGCGACGCGCCCAGTCCTGCCATGGCGCGAAAAAAGCCGACCAACATCTCGTCGCGCGGCATGGCGCCTTCGACATCGCCTTGGACCGCCAGTCCCATCCAGAGCGCGTAAAGGCCGATACCGGTCTGCATCGGCGGCAAGGTGGGACGCAATGCGAAGCGCTGCGTCAGGTCGGCCACCAGCTCGCTGAACATCCGATAACAGGCGGCCTTGCCCTCCCGGTGCCGCTCGGCGAAAGCCCGATCTCGCCGCGCATGCAGTTGCAACTCTATCGAGAGCAGCGACCATTGAGCCTCGTCGGCCAGCTTCGCGAGCCGGGCGGCGAGCACCTGCAGTGTGGCTTCGATATCGTCACCGGAGCAGTGCGCGACTATGTCGCGAAGAAGCGTGACCTCGTCCTGGATATGGCTCTGCAGGATCTCGACCAGGAGATCGTCCTTGCTCGCGAAGTTCGAGTAGAAGGCGCCCTGCGAATGCCCCGCCGCGCTGCAGATGTTGCGGATGGACATGGCGGCGACACCCTCCTCGACGATCGAGGAGTGCGCAGCGGCGATCAGTTTGTCGCGGGTCTGTCGCTGCATATCCTTGCGCGTGAGCCGCATGGGTTCGTTCTCCAACCAATGGGCGAGACGCTGAAACCTTTTCGGGAGTTCAGCGTTCTCCATAAAATCAGATATCATCTGATATTCGAAATCCAGGAAGATTTCGACCCGAAATCGTTCATCGGCAATGAAATTCGAGCGTGAAGGAGTGCCCTTGGCTCAGACCTACATTGGTTATTCCCCGGACGTGGAGGTTCTCGGAGAGGACGAAGAGCGACTGACCGCCGAAATCCTCGAGATCATGGCGAGCACGAACGGCAGGGCGTTCGAACGCCATCGACATGCGGTGCGTGACGCCCATGCCAAGAGTCACGGCTTCCTGAAGGGCGAACTCATTGTTCCCGAGTTGCCCGCGCATCTGCGCCAAGGGCTTTTCGCGCGCCCCGCCACCTATTCGGTAGTGATCCGCCTGTCGTCGGCGCCCGGCGACATCCATTCGGATACGATCCCGGCACCTCGAGGCATGGCGATCAAGGTGATCGGCGTCGAAGGAGAGCGGCTGCTGCCCCGTGATCAAGGCGGCAATCAGGACTTCCTGCTGGTCAATATCCCGATCCTGAGCTTCGGCACGATCGGCAAATATCGCCAACTCATCGGCCTTCTGGAGAAGAATGCGCAGAATCCCGCTTTCCTCCAGCGCGCCATGGCCGGTGTGGCGCGCGGCGTGGAAGCCGCGGTCGAAGCGGTTGGCGTCGAGCCCGGCGCCACGCTGCGCGGCCTCGCACGCGACAACGACCATCTGCTGGGCGAGACCTATCATTCGATGGCCGCGATCCGCTTCGGCGACTTCATCGCCAAGATCAGCGCTGCGCCGCTGTCCGACAATGTCCGCGCGCTCACCGGCAAGGATGTCGGCACGGTCGGGGATTCCACCATGCGCGACCTGGTGGTCGAGCATTTTCGCGAGCAAGGCGCCGAGTACCAGATCCGGGCACAACTCTGTACCGATCTCGAAAAGATGCCGGTCGAGGATGCGGCCGTGCTCTGGCCGGAAGAGCTGTCGCCGCACCAGCCGGTCGCGACGCTGCGCATTTCGCCGCAGGACGCCTATTCGCCGGCGCGGCGCGTCTATGGCGACGATGTCCTGTCCTTCAACCCCTGGCATGGCATTTCCGAGCACCAGCCGCTCGGATCGATCATGCGGGTGCGTATCGCCGCCTATGAGCGGTCTGCCCGCTATCGCCACGAGATGAACGCCCAGCCCCGCGTCGAGCCGGCGAGCATCGATGCCATCCCGGACTGACGATCCGATCATCACCCGTCATCACGAAAGGAGGCCAGCCATGGCCGAGACCGACGAAACTCCGCAGATCGACGAGACTCGCCTCCAGGCCATCCGGCGCCGGATTGAGGAAGTGGTGGGCGACGCACCGCAGCTCGCCAAGCTCGCCCTCGAGCAGATGGTGACGAAACACAATCCCGACCTGAAAGGCACGGCAGGGTCCGCAGGTCGTGTCGGCGCCCAGTCGGGCAACGTTTCCGAACTCACCGCCATCGCCAACCTCAAGCCCGGCGGCGCGGACCGGCTGAAACGCATCTTCGGGCTGGTGAACGGCAATTTCGACGGCGCTCAGAAGGTCGGCACCCTCCACAACATGCGCTTCGTCTTCTTCGACAATGACACGCGCATCCTGTTCGCCACCGCCTATGACGGCGACTGGGACACCTATATCAACGACTTCGCCACCAAGATTCCCGACCTGATGGACCTGCTTTTCGCATCGGTCGAGGGCTGGCCCGGCATCGCCAGCCCGAAGGTCAAGGACTTCATCGCCGAGCATCAGATCACAGCCGCCGGGTGGTTCGTCGCCAACCCGCAGGTCACCGTCGTCGATGTGCGCCGGCTCCAGCGCATGGAGCACGCCGTCAACGAATTCCTCGACAAGGTGGGCTGAACATGACGCTTCTCCAGAAACTCAAGCAGCGCTTCCGGCGCGACAGCGTCACGCTCGATCTTCACGACATTCAGGCATTGATCCTGAGGAGCCGGCCGGAACCCTATGTCGGTGTCCACGCCATGCTCCATTTCAACGAGGCGGAGGGCGCGCGCGCCCTGCTCGGACGGCTGGCGCCGCATATCGCCTCCGCCGACAACTGGAGCGAGGATCTCGATTTCTGGATCGGGGCCGCGCTCAGCTTCGAGGGGCTGAAGGCGCTCGGCGTTCCCGAAGCCCAGCTCAAGACCTTCCCGCTGCCTTTTCAACAAGGCATGGCCGCGCGCTCGGAGCAGCTTCGCGACTTCGGGCCCAACGCGCCGGAGAACTGGGACGAGGTTTTCAAGGCCGGCAACTGCCATCTCGCGCTGACCATCTACGCGGTCGACGATACGGCGCTGGACAAGGCTCTGGCGACGGCGCGCGCCGAACTGGACAAGAGCAGCGGTGTGACTTTGCTCGGCGAGCATCGCTTTGGTGCGCCAGATGGCGCGAAAAACCCGTTCGGCTTTCGGGATTCGATCTCTCAGCCCGCCGTCGATGGCAGCGGCGTCGACCCGCTGCCCGGCGAGGAACGTGCGATCAAGGCCGGCGAGTTCATCCTGGGATACGAGAGCGAAAACGGCCAAGCGCTTGGCATGCCCGAGCCGGCCGCGCTCGGGAAGAACGGCACTTTCGTCGTCCTGCGCAAATACAACAGCCGGGTTGGCTGCTTCAACGCCTTCCTCAAGGCACATGGCGAGACGCCCGATGAGCGCGAGCATCTCGCCGCCAAGATGTTCGGCCGCTGGCGCTCCGGCGCGCCCTTGACGCTGGCGCCTGACCGCGACGATCCGGACCTCGGCGCCGACCCGCAGCGCAACAATAATTTCAGTTTCAAGGGTGATTCCAAGGGACGGGTCGTCCCGCTCGGCTGCCATATGCGGCGGCTCAATCCGCGCGATTCCGAGCTCACCCTGCTCACAGACGTCAATATCCACCGGATCATCCGACGCTCCTCGACCTTCGGACCGCCCTATTCCGAAGACGTCGCCCCCCAGGACGACGCTCAAGGCGATCGCGGCTTGTTCTTCATCTTCATCAGCGCGCGCGCCTACGACACGATCGAGTTCATGCAGCAGGAGTGGATCAACCGCGGCAATTTCGTCGACCTCGGCGAAGAGCGCGATCCAATCGTTGGCCTGCACGACGAGGATGGGCGGTTCACGATTCCGCAGGCGCCAGCACGCAAACGGATCGACGGCGTGCAGACCTTCAACGTCATGAAGGGCGGCGAGTACCTGTTCATGCCGAGCCTATCAGCACTCGAATGGCTGGCGGCCGGGAACTGGAGTTAGGAATCCGCTCGTCGATGTCAGTCTTTGCGAAGATAAGCGTGCAGTTCGTCAGGATAGCTGCGCTCGGCCTCGCCATGATCTTCGCGAGTCGCGTCTGACCCGATCGGACATTCCTAGGTGTGCCAAAACTGCCTCGAACGCACGACCCGCGAGGATGCTTCGGTCATCTAGATCGCTTCAGCGCGGGTGTTTCGGACCCCGGGTGGTTTTTGCTCTTCATAATAGCTTGTCCTTCAGGAGCGTCTCAAGCCAATCGGTAAATACCTGCAGCCGGCGTGAAAGGTGCTGGCGGTGGGGATAGAGTAACGTCATAGGCATCAGCTCTGCTCTATGGCCGGGCATCACCTCGACCAGCTCTCCCGCAGCGAGATGCTGTTTCACGTCATAGGCCGGGATCTGGATCATGCCGAGGCCCGCAAGGCAACAAGCGATGTATGCTTCGGCGCTGTTGACCGTGACCCGCCCGCGCAACGGAACGCTATGCAGCTTCGCTTGCTCCAGCCACTCCCAATCCTCAACCCGGCCGCTGGTCGGCGAAGCATAATTGACCGCCCAGTGATCTCCCAGATCCTCAGGAGAGCTTGGCGTTCCATGCCGCGTCAGATAGGCTGGGCTGGCGACATTGATCAGTAGCAACTTTCCAATCGGCCGCGCGATCAGCCCTGAGTCATTGAGTGGACCGACACGCAGCACGCAGTCGATGCTGTCCTCGACCAGGTTTACCGCGCGGTCGGTGACCCCGAGATCGATGTCAATCTGGGGATAGCGGTCAAGGAACTCGGGAAGCGCCGGGGCAATGATGAGCCGCCCGATCCGACCGGGGACGTCGATCCTTAGCCGGCCCGATGGCTGTGCCGCCGTCTGCCGGAACAGGTTTTCCGTATCCTCGACATCGGCAATGACCCGCTGGCAACGCTCATAGAAGGCCGCGCCGTCCTGGGTAGGAGACACTTTCCGCGTCGTGCGATGAAGCAGCCGCGCACCGACGCGGCCTTCCAGTTCCTGAACCGCCGCCGAGACGGAGGATCGGGGAACCCCGAGCGTATCGGCGGCACGGGTGAAGCTGGCGCATTCGACGACGCGGGAGAAGATGCGGAACAGGTCGATGCGGTCCAAATGGTCGACACTCCAATTGCACGGATTTCTGACAAGTGATGTCAGAATGATCGTCTTTATCGTGCAATCCTAGACGGTATTGTCGTCTTCAGGAAGCGGCCCCGACATCGATGAGGTCGTGCAGCCGGCAAAAGGAGGCCGCCCATGACCGATCACACCATCAAAGGCAAAACCGTCATCATCGCCGGCGGGGCGAAGAATCTTGGCGGGCTGATCGCCCGCGACCTCGCTGTGCATGGCGCCAAGGCGATCGCGATCCATTACAACAGCGCGGCCAGCAAGGCCGATGCCGACGCGACGGTTGCCGCGGTGAAGGCGGCCGGATCCGAGGCCGTGGCCTTCCAGGCGAACCTGACGACGGCTGGCGCGATGGAAAAGCTGTTTGCCGATACAGTTGCCGCCATCGGCAAGCCCGATATCGCCATCAACACCGTCGGTAAGGTGCTAAAGAAGCCGATCGTCGAGATCTCGGAAGCCGAATATGACGAGATGACCGCAGTCAATTCCAAGACGGCCTTCTTCTTCCTCAAGGAGGCCGGCAAGCATGTCAACGACAACGGCAAGGTCTTGACCGTAGTCACCTCGCTGCTCGGCGCTTTCACGCCCTTCTACGCCGCCTATGCCGGCACCAAAGCCCCGGTCGAGCATTTCACACGGGCAGCGTCCAAGGAGTTCGGCGAGCGCGGCATCTCGGTGACGGCGATCGGTCCCGGGCCAATGGACACGCCTTTCTTCTATCCGGCCGAGGGCGCAGATGCGGTCTCCTATCACAAGACGGCGGCGGCCTTGTCGAAGTTCTCCAAGACCGGCCTGACCGATATTGAGGACATCGTCCCCTCCATCCGCTTCATGGTTTCCGAAGGCTGGTGGATGACCGGTCAGACCATCCTCGTCAACGGCGGCTACACCACGAAATGAAGCTGTGGCGCCCCGGCAGAGCTGCCATTGCCGGGGTGCTTCTCTTCACTTCGGAATTGAAGGGAGGTCGTCATGACCAATCCGTTCCAGTCCGTGTTCGACGCCCAGCGAGAACATTTCCTGAGCGATGCGACCAAGAGCTTTGAATGGCGCATTGACCAGTTCGACCGCATGGAGCGGATGCTCACTGGCAACAAGGATGCGCTCTGCGCGGCGCTTCATGAGGATTTCGGCAAGCCTCCCTTCGAGCAACTGTTCGAGATCACCGTGCCGATGGGCGTGATCCGCTATTACCGGGAGAACCTGAAGGCGCTGATGGCGCCGGAGCCGGTGAAGATTCCGGACGGCCTCGAGGCGACCGGCAATCGCGGCGTCCTCTACAAGGAGCCCTACGGCGTCACGCTGGTGATCGGCCCGTTCAACGCGCCGACCCTGCCGCTGCTCGACCCGGCCATCGCTGCGCTCGCCGCCGGCAACACGGTGATCCTCAAGCCGGCCAACACCACGCCGCGCACCGCCGGGCTGCTGGCCGATCTCGTCCCGCGCTATTTCACGCCGGAGAACGTCAGCATCGTCACGGGCGGGCGCGAACAGATCTCGGCGCTGCTGGAGCTGCCGTTCGACTTCATCTTCTTCACTGGCTCGTCGGCCGTCGGCAAGGTGGTAATGCGCGCCGCCGCCGAGCATCTGACGCCCGTCCTACTCGAACTCGGCGGACAGAACCCGACTATCGTCGACGTCACCGCCAATCTCGACACCGCCGCCGGCTGCATCGCCTGGGGCCACAACGCCATCTCCGGCCAATGGTGCATCGCGCCAGGCTATGTCTGCGTGCATGAAGGTGTCGCCGACAGCTTTATCGCCAAGCTCAAGGCGGCGATCTCCAAGATGTACGGCGAGGATCCGAGCCGGAGCCCGGATTTCGCGCGGATGATCAGCACGCACGACGCGGAGCAGGTCGCGTCCTACATCCTGCCTGAGAAGGTCGTGCATGGCGGCCGCTTCGATGTCGAGGCGCGCTATGTCGAGCCGACCATCCTCTATCCGTCCGAATGGAGCGATCCGGCGCTGCAACAGGAGGTGTTCGGCCCCGTGCTGCCGGTGCTGGTCTATTCTGACCTCAAGGCGACGATCGACATGATCAAGCGCAAGCCCAAGCCACTGGCGGCTTATATCTTCAGCAAGGATCGGGGGACGATCGACCAGGTGCTGGCAAGCCTTTCCTTCGGAGGAGGTTGTATCAACCAGACCAACCTGCATTGCTGGATCGACGGCCTACCCTTCGGTGGCGTCGGCAACAGCGGCATGGGCAAATATTACGGCAAGGCTGGCTTCGACGCGCTGAGCAACACCAAGGCCATGCTGATCGGCAATCCCGATGTCGAGCTGGATGTCTTCCCACCCTACAAGGGCAAGGACATCGCGAAAAACCTGAGCGTGTTTTCCTGAGGGGGGATCGATCGATGCACATGGCGATGGTGATTGGCGGCGGTCTCGTCCTGCTCGGCCTGTTCCTCCTGTTTGGCAAGCTCTGGGGCGGCGTCGATCCCGATCTCGCCATAGCGGCCAAGCTCTTCATTCCGGCCTGGCTCGTCGTCTCGCTCGTCAATATGTGGGTGGGCGTAACGAAGGCCGGCTATTCGGTGCGCGATGAACTGCCGATCCTGCTCGTCATTTTCCTCGTGCCGGCGGTAGTCGCCGGTCTCGCTGCCTGGCGGCTGGCGCGGTGAAGAGCCATGTCTGATCACGCGTTCGCCCATCACCCGCTGCTACGTTGGCGCGACGGCCATCATGCGAGAGTCAGCTTCGCCGAGCTGTTCTTCGACCTCGTCTATGTGTTCGCTGTCACCCAGCTCAGCCACGAGCTTCTGAGCAACCTGACGCTGACCGGCGTAGTCCAGACGCTGATCTTGTGGTTCGCGGTCTGGCTCGGCTGGCAATACACCTGCTGGGTCACCAATTGGTTCGACCCTGAGACCCCGCGCATTCGCTCGCTGCTCTTCGCCGTGATGCTGGTGGGCCTCGTCATGGCTGCGGCTATCCCTGGCGCGTTCGGCGAACGCGGGCTGATCTTCGCGCTTGCCTATGTCGCGATCCAGGTGGGACGAACAGCCTATATCGTCTTCGAGCTCGGCAAGGACCATCCGCTCGCCGCCAATTACCGTCGCATGCTCGGGTGGCTGACGATCGCGGCCTTGTTCCGGATTTCTGGCGCTTTCATGGAAGGGTGGTCCCGCGCAGCGCTGTGGGCGGTCGCCGTCCTATGCGAATACGTCTCTCCGATGTTCGGCTTCGCGCTTCCCGGCCTCGGCCGCTCCAGAACCAGCGACTGGACGATCGAGGGCGGACATCTCGCCGAACGCTGCCAGCTCTTCGTGATCGTCGCGCTCGGTGAGACGGTGCTCGCCACCGGGGCGACGCTCGGCCGAGCGGAAGGCTGGGATGCGGCCATTCTCTCCGCGATGCTCGCCACCTTCCTGGGTACGCTTGCCGTGTGGTGGCTGTATTTCTGGACGTCAGCGAGGACGCGACCGACACGATCACCCACTCCGACGATCCGGGCCGTATCGGCGCCTATTTCCACTATCTCCACGTTATCCTGGTCGCTGGCATCATCGCCACGGCCGTCGGCAACGACCTCGTGCTCGCTCATCCACACGACGCGGTGAAGACAGCTTATGCGCTCGTCCTGTCCGCCGGGCCCGCGATCTATCTGCTCGGCAGCGCCATCTACAAGAAGGTCGTTTACGGGGTCGTACCAGCTTCCCACATCGCCGGTGTCGTTCTGCTGACGACGATCGTTCCCCTCACATCGTACGTGGATCTGCTCACAGTCGGCTGGCTCACTACCATCATCATGCTGGCGGTAAGCTTCTGGGAAGGACGTCTGCTGCGCAAGCACCGCTCGGATCAGGTCGCACGGCAAGGAGCGCATTAAGATGGGAAGCGCCATGGAGATCCGCCAGACGTTGACCTCGCAACCGGCGTGGGCCACGCCAGCTGAGTCGAGAGCTGTCGTTGCTTTCTGGGCGGCCTCGTCTGCGCGCTGGTTCCACAAGGATGCCAGCTTCGATCACGCTTTCCGCAAGCGCTTTCTCGCCCTGCACATAGACGTCGCGGCACGGAAGCACGATGACTGGATGGCGTCTCCAAATGGCGCGCTCGCCCTCCTCATCCTGGCCGACCAGTTTCCGCGCAATGCATTCCGCGGCACCGGCCACATGTATGCCACCGATCCATTGGCGCGCCATTACGCTCGTCAGGCGCTGCAGACGGGGTACATGGAGCACATCGAGCGGGAAATGCGCCTATTCTTCTGCCTGCCTTTCGCCCATTCGGAAGACTTAGATGATCAGGATATCTCCGTCAGCCTGAACGGACAGCTCGGACAGCCCTGGCTCGACCATGCGCAAGATCACCGCGACATCATCCGCCGCTTCGGACGCTTCCCGCACCGCAATCCAATGTTGGGCCGCGCCACAACGGCACAGGAAGCAGGGTTTCTCGAAGCGGGCGGCTTTCAGGGATAGTGATAGAGAGAGGGAAATCCATGAGAAAATCCAGTAGCAGAACTTTGACGGGTAGATTCGCCGTAGCGTCCTTGGGCTTGTTATTGGCCTTCGGTGCCGCAGCAAAATCAAAAGGCGATCCCATGCCGACCGATATTGCGCGCTCCTATTCGGCCCTGTCCAATGGCACGTCTTCGACTTTGGGGACGACAATGAAGCTCAGTCGCACGTCGGCCAGCTTCTCCAAGCTCAAAGGGGAACTGAAGCTGCAGTATTCCGACGTTTGGAATAACGGAAACGATACGGAGTACGGCGGAAACGTGTACAAGGTCCTCAACGCTGACGCGTTCTTCTCGCAAAACAAGGACAAGAATGGCTTTTGCGACGAGCCCGTGCGATGGCTTACCGTCATGGACGTGAGCAATCAACTTGGTGCTGGGGCTGTTCGCATTGGCATGCTCAGCATCGATGACTGGCGCAAATACAGACCGGACGCTTTAGGCGCGTGCAGTGCCGATACGTTCACGCTGAAATAGTATCGGTGACAATAGTTTCCGGCCCGCAGCAGCAACATTGCTTGGGAATGCTGAAGGTCATCACGGCATCATCGCCGCTTCGGGCGCTTTCCGCACCGAGTTTCTCGAGATGGCTTGCAGGGATGCAAGCCATCGCAGCCGCTATCAGCCGCTAGGCTCAGGACTCATTAATTCAGAGCCAGAAGATGACAACGGCTGCGATGCAGATGGCTGAGAAGAAGGTGTGAGCGCATCGGTCGTAGCGCGTGGCTGTTGATTTCCACTGAGATCTGACCCTGCAGGAGCGGATTTTTCCATCGAGAAGTGACCCATGTTTTCACCACGTCTCACGCGGCACACGCGGGGGACAGCGGAGTGATCGACATGGAGTTATTGAGCGTCATCCGACGCTGGCATCATAGGGATCGTAGCTCGATCCGGGAGATATCCCGCCGCACCGGGCTCTCACGGAACACCGTGCGTAAGTACCTGCGAGCGGACAGCGTCGAACCCCGGTTTCACGTTCCGGACCGGCCGAGCAAGCTCGATCCCTATGCCGACAAGCTCGCGGCGATGCTGCGGGTGGAGAGCGGCAAGTCGCGCAAGCACAAGCGCACCGTCAAGCAGTTGCACGCCGATCTCGTGACGTTGGGCTATGAGGGCTCCTACAATCGGGTGGCGGCCTTTGCCCGCGACTGGAAGGCCGCCCGGTTGCGCGAGCAGCAGACCAGCGGCCGCGGCACCTTCGTGCCGCTGGCCTTTGTGCCCGGAGAGGCGTTCCAGTTCGACTGGTCTGAGGACTGGGCGATCATCGCCGGCGAGCGCACCAAGCTGCAGGTCGCTCACGTCAAGCTGTCCTACAGCCGCGCCTTCACTCTGCGAGCCTACCCGCAGCAGACCCACGAGATGCTGTTCGACGCCCATAACCACGCCTTCCGGGTACTGGGCGGCGTGCCGCGGCGGGGGATTTACGACAACATGCGAACGGCCGTCGACAAGGTCGGCCGGGGCAAGGAGCGCCAGGTCAACATCCGCTTCTCGGCCATGGTCAGCCACTTCCTGTTCGAGGCGGAGTTCTGCAACCCGGCCTCCGGCTGGGAGAAGGGGCAGATCGAGAAGAACGTACAGGATGCCCGTCATCGGCTCTGGCAACCCATACCGAACGTCCCCTCGCTGGAGGCCTTGAACGAGTGGCTCGAGACCCGGTGCCGGGAGCTGTGGTCGCAGGCCGGGCACGGCTCGCAACCCGGCTCGATCGCCGATGTGTGGGCTGAGGAGATCCGCCACCTGATGCCGATGCCGCGGCCGTTCGACGGCTTCGTCGAACACGCCAAGCGCGTTTCCCCGACCTGCCTCGTCCACCTCGAGCGCAATCGCTACAGCGTGCCGGCCTCCTTCGCCAACCGCCCGGTGAGCTTGCGTGTCTATCCCGACCGGATCGTTGTGGTCGCTGAGGGACAGGCCATCTGTGAGCATGGTCGGGTGTTCGCTCGCTCCCATGATCGCCAGAGCCGGACCGTCTATGACTGGCGGCATTATCTGGCCGTGGTCCAGCGCAAGCCCGGCGCATTGCGCAACGGCGCACCGTTCGCCGAGATGCCGCCGGCGTTCCGATCCTTGCAGCAGCATCTGCTCAAGCGGCCGGGCGGTGACCGCGAGATGGTGGAGATCCTGTCCCTGGTCCTCCAGCATGACGAGCAGGTCGTGCTCACGGCCGTCGAACTCGCGCTGCAAGCAGGCGTGCCGACCAAGACCCACATCCTCAATCTGCTGCACCGCCTGATCGACGGTACACCGCTGAGCACGCCGACGATCCCAGCTCCTGGCGCCCTTACGCTGACCACCGAGCCTCAAGCCAATGTCGAACGCTATGACGCCCTCCGCAGGGCCAGGGAGGCGCGCCATGCGTCATGATCCGGCCAGCGGAGCCCTCGTCATTATGCTGAGAAGCCTCAAGATGCACGGCATGGCGCAAGCCGCTGCCGAACTCATCGAACAGGGGTCTCCCGCCTTCGAGACCGCCATGCCGATCCTCTCACAGCTCCTGAAGGCAGAGACCGCCGAGCGGGAGGTGCGCTCGACCGCCTATCAGCTCAAGGCCGCCCGCTTCCCGGCCTATCGCGACCTCGCCGGCTTCGACTTCACCAGCAGCGAGGTCAATGAGGCGCTCGTGCGCCAACTCCATCGCTGCGAGTTCCTCGACGACGCGCACAACGTCGTCCTGATCGGTGGTCCCGGTACCGGCAAGACCCACATCGCCACGGCTCTCGGCGTCCACGCCGTCGAGCATCATCACAGGCGGGTCCGCTTCTTCTCTACCGTCGAGCTCGTCAACGCTCTCGAACAGGAGAAGGCCCAAGGCAAAGCGGGTCAGATCGCCGGTCGGCTCCTCCATGCCGACCTCGTCATCCTCGACGAGCTCGGCTACCTGCCGTTCAGCACCTCGGGCGGCGCCTTGCTGTTCCACCTGCTGAGCAAGCTCTATGAGCGCACCAGCGTGATCATCACCACCAATCTCAGCTTCTCCGAATGGGCTGCCGTCTTCGGCGATGCCAAGATGACCACGGCCCTGCTCGACCGGCTCACCCATCACTGCCATATCCTCGAGACCGGCAATGACAGCTTCCGCTTCAAGAGCAGCTCGGCAAAGCCACCCAAACCCACCAGGGAGAAGCCGCGAAACTTGACCGCAACCTAACCCCAAGACCACCATCAGCCCGGGTCACTTCTCACTGGAAATCCAGGGTCACTTCTCAACGGAAATCAACACAGCGACTGACAGAGGCCCTCGGCGACTTGCCGCCGGTTCAGCGAACCGCCGTCGATCTCCTCAAGCTCAAGGAAATGTCCCTGAAGGAAGCTTCCGATGTGACGGGGCTGTCGATCGCCTCGCTGAAAATGGCAACCCATCGGGCGCTCCGAACCCTTCGGACGTTGCTTTCGGATCGGAGGCATCAGTGATGGATACGGCTGATCTAATCCGCTCGCTCGCGACCAACGCTCTGCCGGTTCGGCGTCTTCGCCCACCGCTTGTCCGTGCCGTCGGCTGGCTTTTGCTCGCCGGCACGATCATGGGCCTCATGACGATCAGCCATGGAGTCCGTCCGCAGTTTGCCGAGCGCATGCAGGATGCGGTGTTCGCGATCAACATGATCTCGTCGCTCATAACCGGCGCCCTTGCGACCATCGCGACCTTTTTCGCCAGCCTGCCGGACCGGTCTCGGCGGTGGCTTCTGTTGCCCGTTCCAGCACTCGTCGTCTGGCTGTCGACCATCGGCTACCAGTGTTTTGCGGGCTGGGTTCCTGTGCCGCCCGGAGCGATCACTGTTGAGGCGGCATCTGGTTGCCTTGCAACGCTTATACTGACTAGCCTGCCTCTGTCGCTGCTGATGCTCGCAATGCTGCGTTATACGGCAGCGCTTCGGCCGATCTCCGTGATCCTGATGGGAAGTCTCGCGGTATCGGCCATCACCGCGACGGCTCTTTCGATGTTCCATCCTCTCGATGCGACCGCGATGATTCTGGGATGGAACCTCGGTACGGCCGTGCTGTTCCTGGCAGGCGCCGCAGTGTTTAGTCGAACTATATCGAGCAGAACTGGCGCGCAGAGAGAGTAATGTCACTGCCTTGCCCTTAGAGATGGTCAAACCGTTGCCGATGTTACGGGTGAGGAAATCATGCATTTTCCTACCAGAACCCGCTATGGCCCCCGTTGACCCCCAAAACACCACGGAAACCCGCCTATAGCCGCATAACGCGAAGTATAGGCATGACTATCAGAGCGCTATGACGATTTCATAGCGCTCATCTTCATCGGGCGCTGCCTGTCAAACGGCGCGGAATATTGGCTCTGACTCACTCGTGATGGAGTTGATCGTCTGGCTGGCATTGTTTCACTTGGAGAATCAATGCGGTGGGTCAGCATTTACGGGTCTCGGAGTTGGTGCCGCGCGGGTTTGTCGTCGATGAAGTGGTCGACACGGATTCCGGCATACGGATCTGCCTCCGTGCGTCCGGCGCGGGGAGTTGCTGCCCGGGATGTCGGGCGACCTCAACGCGCGCTCATAGCCGCTATGCTCGGCAGTTAGCGGATCTGCCGCTTTCCGGCAGGCCAGTTCGGCTTGTTGTTCTGGCGCGGCGCTTTCATTGCGATGCAGTACTGTGCCCTCGCCGCATCTTCACGGAGCGCTTCGATAACGGTGCTCTACTCATGGTCCCGGCGTACATCCCGGCTCGATCAGATTATCCATCATCTCAGGCTTGCTTTGGGCGGCCGGCCTGCAGCACGCTTTGCGCGAAGGCTGATGCTGCCGGCGAGCAACGACACGCTGCTCCGGGTGATCCGAAGACAAGGCCGCCCGCCTTTCATTCCGCCCGCCGTGATCGGGATCGGCGACTGGGCCTGGCGACGCAATCAGCGCTATGGAACATTGATCTGCGATCTGGAGAAACGCCAGACCATCGCCCTCTTGCCCGACCGGGAGCCGGCAACCGCTCAAGCCTGGCTGTCGCAGCAACCGCAGATCACCATTGTCGCCCGGGACCGGGGCGGCAGCTATGCCCTGGCCGCAGCCAGGGCCCTTCCAACGGCGACACAGGTCGCTGATTGGGGTGGACGGCCCCCGAACGGCATCGCTGTGCCAAGCTGAGGTCGTTGCAGATCTCAACCGAGGAGACCGTCCGTGAACGAGATTAGCCGCATTGGTATGGATACGTCCAAGCACATCTTTCCGCTCCACGGTGTTGATGCTGGCGAACGGCCAGTTCTGCTCCGGAAGCTGCGTCGCCGGGACATGATCGCGTTCTTCGAGAGGCTACCGTCGACCCGTATTGCCATCGAAGCGTGCGGCGCGTCCCATCACTGGGCTCGCCTGCTGGGCGGGTTCGGCCACGACGTCCAACTCATTGCCCCTCAGCTTGTGAAGCCCTACGTCAAGCGCGGCAAGAACGATGCGGCCGCCGCCGAAGCTCTCTGCAAGGCGATGAGCCGGCCCACCATGCGCTTCGTGCCGGTCAAGACAGCCGAGCAGCAGGCGGCGCTGATGCTGGTGGGTCTTCGCGATCGGCTGGTCCGCAACCGCACACAGATCGTCAACGCGATCCGCGGCTATGCCGCCGAGTTCGGCATCGCGGGTGCCAGCGGCATCGCACACGTGGCAGCGCTACTCGCGCGCATCGAGGCCGACGCGACGCTGCCTCCGCTCGCGCGCGAACTGTTCGCCATGCAGGCAGGCGAGTACGCGCAGGTCCAGGCGAAGGTCGCGATTATTGAGGTCAAGCTCCTGGCTTGGCACCGTGCCGACGAGCGCAGCCGGGGCTTGGCAGGGATCCCCAGCATCGGACCGATCGGGGCTACGCTGCTGACTATGGAGACGCCGGCACCGGAGGCGTTTCGGTCGGGCCGGCAGTTCGCCGCTTGGATCGGCCTCACGCCGAAGGATCACTCGACCGCGGGAAAGGCATGACCCGGCGTAATCACACGGGCAGGCGACGAGGCGTTGCGCAGCGTGCTGGTCGTCGGGCGACAGCGCTGATCCGGCGTAGGCGCGAGGGCCAGTCCCGCGACGGGCATCGGTTCGCGGCATGGTCCAGGAGCTCCTACGTCGTAAGCCGCCGAAGCTGGTGGCGGTGGCACTGGCCAACAAGCTTGCGCGCATTGCCTGGAAGCTGATGATGAAGGGCGAGAGCTACGCCGTGAGGCCTCCTCGCGTCGCGGCAGAGGTCGTTTAGAGATCGGTCCGGGCGCAGAGCGCAACAAGCGCGGCCGCCAGGGCTATCCAGGCGCTGATACTCAGAAGCCGGCCGGAGCCTTATGTCGGCATCCATGCGATGCTCCATTTCGACGAGGCAGCGGGCGCGCGCAACCTCCTTGGCCGGCTCGCGCCGCATATCGCCTCGGCCGACAACTGGAGCGAGGATCTCGATTTCTGGATCGGCGCCGCGCTCAGCTTCGAGGGGCTGAAGGCGCTTGGCGTTCCCGAGGCCCAGCTCAAGACCTTCCCGCTGCCTTTCCAGCAGGGCATGTCCAGGCGCGCAGAGCAGCTTCGCGACTTCGGACCCAACGCACCGGAAAACTGGGAGGAGGCGTTCAAGCCGGGCAACTGCCACCTCGCGCTGACCATCTATGCCGTGGATGATGCGGCGCTCGACAAGGCGCTGGCGACCGCGCGCACGGAACTCAACCGGAGCAGCGGCGTGACCTTGCTCGGCGAGCATCGCTTCGGCGCGCCGGACGGCGCGAAAAATCCGTTCGGCTTCCGGGATTCGATCTCCCAGCCCGCCGTCGAAGGCAGCGGCGTCGACCCGCGGCCCGGCGAGGAACGTGCGATCAAGGCGGGGGAGTTCATCCTTGGATACGAGTGCAAGTTCAACAGCGGCGTCGGTTGATTCAACGCCTTCCTCAGGGATGACCGCGACACGGCCGAGATCGTCGCCTGAAGCGCGCAGACGCCGTCGTCCCGCGGCAGCAAGGTATGCAGCCGGAAGGCGACCACGATGGCCTCCTCTTCCGGTGGCAGAACCGTCGACTTCGGCTCCTGCGGGCTAGTCGAGCAGATCGGCGACCGATATGCGTTTCTTCCACTTCGCAACGGTCTTAGCGTTGATCTCATAGTGCCAGGCGAGGTGCCTCGGACTCTCTTGACTATGCTGTATCGATCGACAGACCCCCCCTGTCATCGACGCGCTCCCGTGGTGAACCTGGTCCATAGCGCATCCCTCTGCTAGGGCGGTCACGATGGGTCATCACACCATGGAACCAAACTGTGCCCGATCCGCACGGCCGCTGCCCCAGGACCGGTCAGCTCGTCGCCTGCGCCCGAGACGACCGGTCCTAAGGCAGCGTTGAGCGCCCCTGGGAGCCTACTCGTCAAACAGGCCGGCAAGCTTCAGCGCGACGCCCTGGGACCCCTGAACCTTCAGGCGGCCCGTCGAGAAGGCCACGATCGGGCTCAGCTTGCCGTTGATGAGCTTGAGCAAATTGTCGGAACTCATCTTCAGCACGGTGTCGGCCTCAGCACTTCCGACCGAAACCGTGACCTTGCCCCCAGTTGCGTCGAGCAGAATCGAGTCGCCCTCGGCGAGATCGAACCTCACCTTGTAGCCAAGGGACCTGAGCGCATCGGCCTTTTCCTCGATCGCGTCGACCAGTGTCTCGGTATCCGTCATATGTTCGACTCCAGGGAGAACGGCCCGCCTCAGAAGGCGGATTCAGGAAGGTCCATCATGGCCGCCTTACCCGAGCGGATCGCGGCGAGCAATCCGGCGACCTGTGGCAGAATACGCTCGATGTAGAAACGCGCCGTGACGAGCTTCGCTTCGTAGAAGTCGCGGTCAGCGGTATCCTCGCCCGCCAGCGCTTCCGTCGAGACCGTGGCCATGCGCAGCCACATATAGCCAAGAGCCACCAGGCCGAACAGCCGCAGATAGTCGGTGGCGGCAGCGCCAGCCTCCTCCGGGTCCTTCAGCCCCTGCTGGGCGATATGCGCCGTGGCCAGTTGTAGGGCCCCGAACGCCTTGGACAGCGGCTGGGCAAGGCTGGCGAGTTCGTCGCTCTCTAGTGCCTCGTCGATGAAGGCCAGCACGGGATGGAAGAAGGAGCGCAGATAGCGGCCGGTATGCGCCGGCAATTTGCGGCCAACGAGATCGAGCGCCTGAATGCCGTTGGTGCCCTCGTAGATCATCGAGATACGGCTGTCGCGAACATATTGCTCGACGCCATGGTCGCGGATGAAGCCGTGCCCACCATAGACCTGCATGCCGATATTGGTGGCCTCGAAGCCGAGATCGGTGAACAGCGCCTTGACCACCGGCGTCATCAGCGCGGCGAAATCCTCCGCCTGCTGGCGCACCGCGGCATCAGGATGGTGGTGCATCACGTCGAGGCTGCGCGCCACCCAGCCGCCGAGCGCGCGCGCGCCCTCGTTGTAGGCCCGCATTGTCATCAGCATGCGCCGCACGTCGGGATGGACAATGATCGGGTCGGCCGCCTTTTCGGGATGCTTGGCGCCGCTGAGCGCGCGACCCTGGACGCGATCGCGGGCATAGGCGACGGCGGCCTGATAGGCGGCCTCGCCCGCGCCGAGCCCCTGGATGCCGACCGAGAGGCGCTCGCTGTTCATCATGGTGAACATGGCGCGCATGCCCTTATGGGGCTCGCCAACCAGCCAGCCAATGGCGTCGTCGAAGGAGAGCTGGCAGGTCGCCGACGCCTTGATGCCCATCTTGTGCTCGAGCGCGCTGCACACGACGCCGTTGCGCTTGCCGGGCCGGCCGTCCTCGGTCGGCAGAAATTTCGGCACCAGGAACAGACTGATGCCCTTCACGCCAGCGGGCGCGTCCGGCAGGCGGGCGAGCACGAGATGAATGATGTTCTCGGTCAGGTCATGGTCGCCGGCCGAGATGAAGATCTTGGAACCGGTGATGGCGTAGGAGTCGTCGCCCTGCGGCACGGCGCGGGTGCGCAGCAGGCCGAGATCGGTGCCGCAATGCGGCTCGGTAAGGCACATGGTCCCGGACCAGGTGCCGTCCACCAGCTTCGGCAGATAGCGCTCCTTCAGCTCCTCCGAGGCGTGGCCGATGATCGCCTTATAGGCGCCGTGGCTGAGGCCCGGATAAAGCCCGAAGGAGAGATTGGTCGAGCAGATCATCTCCTCGACCAGCTTGTTCACGCTCTCCGGCAGGCCCTGCCCGCCAAAGGCGGGATCGGCACCCATCGCGGTCCAGCCGCCTTCGCGGAAGGCGGCGTAGGCCTCGCGAAAGCCCTTCGGCGTGCGCACCACGCCGTTTTCCAGCACGCAGCCTTCCTCATCGCCGGAGGCGTTGAGCGGCATCAGGCGCTCGGTGACGAATTTCGACGCCTCTTCCAGGATCGCGTCGACGAGGTCGGGAGTGAACTCCTCGAAACCGGGGAGATTGGCATGTTCGGCGCTGTCGTGCAGCTCGTGCATGACGAAGCGCATGTCGCGAAGCGGGGCGGAATAGGTCTGCATATCCTTAATTCCTCACCGGCCGGCCGGTTTCAAGCACGCTCTCAAAACGCTCCAGCGTTGCCGTGGTGCGGACCAGCCGCATGAAACTTTCCTGCTCGAGTTCGAGGATGCGATCCTCGCCGAGCGCATCGAGGAGATCGGTCGACCCGCCGGACAATACGGTCGCGAGTTCGCCGGCGACGACGAGATCGTGCCGCGTGGCGATGCCACGGCGGGCGAAGCCTTCCGCCGCCATGGTCATCGCGCAGCGGCCCGACGGACCGGGCAGGACGACCTCGACCGGCTTCGGCGGCGCATAGCCCTCGACCAGCGCGAGTGCCTTCGCCTTGGCGTCGGCGAGCAGGCGGTAGCGGTTCATAGTGATCCCGTCGGTCGGTCGCAGGAACATGAGCTCCTTCGCCTCCTGGGCGGATTTGGCGACAGTGGCCGTCGAGACCGTTTCGAATACCTTGGCAGGCGCCGGCATCGGCCCCTTGGGCAGCTCGCCCGAACTCTGCCAGCGGCCGAGCATCTCTTTGCAGCCCCCCCAGGCGGGGATGAGCCCGACGCCGCATTCCACCAAGCCTATATAGCTCTCGGCATGCGCCTGCACCGCGTCCGAGTGCAGCAGAATCTCGCAGCCGCCGCCAAGCGCCATGCCCGACGGTGCGCTGACCACCGGGAACGGCGCATATTTGAGCTGCTGGTAAGTCTGCTGTCCGGCGTTCACCAGCTTCTCGATCTCGCCCCAGGCGGCGATGTTCGCGGCGAACAAAGCAAGGCCGAGATTGGCGCCGACCGAGAAGTTCGACCCCTCATTGTAGATCACGAGCGCCTTGTGGCGATCCTTGACCAGCTTGATGGTCTTGCCGAGCAGGATCATGATCTGCTCGTCCATGGAGTTGCCCTTGGAGGTGAACTCGAAGCACAGCACGCCGTCGCCGATGTCCCACACCGACGCGGAGCCGTTCTTGAGCAGCGGCATGTCGGCGAGCTTGACGTCCTCCAGCAGCAGCACCCCGTCCGGCCGCGCAATGTCGCGATAGACGCCGTCCGTGCCGAGCGCCTGGCGCTTGCCGTTCTCGATGCGGTAGAAGCTGCGCCCGCCGAGACTTTCGAGCAGCGCCGGCATGGGCCGTCCTTCCGCCCGCAGGCGATCGACGACATAAGTACCGCCGATGCGATCGACCAGTTCGAAGGGGCCCCACTTCCAGTTGTAGCCGAGCCGCATCGCCTCATCGATGGCGAGGATATCGTCGCTGGCTTCGCCGACGAGGCCCGCGGCATAGACCAGCGTCGCGCTCATCACCTGCCAGGCGTAATCGCCGAGACGTCCTTCGAGATCGAACACCGCGCGCGGGCTACATGCCGCGGCGAGCTCGGGGAGTTCGGCCTTGCTCGACGCACGATAGGCGCCGGTCGCGAGATCGATGGCTTCCTTCCGTTTACCGCCGCCGTCGCGGTTCAGCCGGTAGAAGCCGCCCTTGCCCTTACGACCAGTATAGCCCTCGGCGATCATGCGATCGACCAGCGGCAACTCGCGGTTGACGGCGTGGAAGGCGTCGGTTTCCGGCAACGCCGCCTTCAGGCTGGCGCTGACATGCGGCATCAGGTCGAGGCCGACGAGGTCGACGAGCCCGAAAACGCCGGTCTTGGGAATGCCGAACGGCTTGCCCATCACCGCGTCGGCCTCTTCTACGGTGAGCCCACCGTCGATCGCCGTCACAATGGCTTTCTGGATCCAGGTTACGCCGAGACGGTTGGCGATAAAGCCGGGACGATCCTTGCAACGCACGACGCTCTTGCCTAGCCGACGGTCGGCGAAGTTGGCGACCGTCGAGGCCAGCGCGGGATCGGTCGAGGTGCTGGTCACTAGCTCCATCAGCCGCATGTAGCGCGGCGGATTGAAGAAATGCGTGATCAGGAAATCGCGCGCAAACGCCTCGCCGAGTCCGTCCACTAGCGAGCCGAGGGGGATGGTCGAGGTGTTCGACGACACCGCCGTGCCCGGACGGCGCACCGTCTCGATGCGGCGATAGAGCGCCTGCTTGACGTCGAGCCGCTCGACTACCACTTCGATGATCCAGTCCGCCTCGGCGAGCCGGCCGAGATCGTCCTCGATATTGCCGGTTTCGACCAGCTTGGCGGCCTGCACGGACATGAAGGGCGCGGGATCGGTCTTGAGCATGCGCGCGACGGCGCTCTCGGCGACCACGCTCCGGTTCTTCGCGCCCTCCGGCACGATGTCCAGCAGCAGAACCGGGACACCTGCATTAGCGACCTGGGCGGCGATGCCCGAGCCCATCACGCCGGCGCCGATAACGGCGACTTTCCGGATTTCACTCATCACACGCGCTCCAGCAGGGTGGCGATGCCCTGGCCGCCGCCGATACACTGAGTGGCGAGCGCATAGCGGCCGCCCTCGCGCTCAAGCAGCGAAGCCGCCTTGCCGACGATGCGCGCGCCGGTCGCCCCGAGCGGATGGCCGAGGGCGATCGCGCCGCCATCGATGTTCAGCGTCTCGTCGCGGATGCCGAGTTCGCGCGCGCAGGCCAGCGCCTGGCTGGCAAACGCCTCGTTGAGCTCGACCACGTCGACCGCCTCGATGCCGATGCCCGCGCGGTCAAGCGCCTTGCGGGTGGCGGCAACCGGACCGATGCCCATGATCTGCGGATCGCACCCCGACACGCCGACCGCGGCGATGCGCGCCAGCGGCTTCAGCCCGTTGCGCTCGGCATAGCTCTCGCTGCACACCAGCACGGCGGCGGCACCGTCGGTGAGCGGGGACGAGGTGCCCGCCGTCACCGTTCCGTCCTGCTGGAAGGCAGGCTTCAGCCCGGCGAGGGTCTCGCCAGTGGTGTCGGCGCGGATGCAGCCATCGGCGTCGACGCTGGAACCCTTCACCTTGATCGGCACGATTTCGCCGGCGAGACGGCCGGCGGCCTGCGCGTCCGCCGCTCGGCGTTGGCTACGCACGGCGAACATCTCCTGCTCGGCGCGCGTGATCTGCCAGCGCCGTGCGACATTCTCCGCCGTGTCGCCCATTCCCATATAGGCGCCGGCGTTCCGCTCATGCAGCGCCGGGTTGGGGAGCGGGTTGAAGCCCATCATCGGCACCCGGCTCATGCTCTCGACACCGGCGCAGATGAAGACCTCGCCGGCGCCGAGCTGGATCTGCCCGGCGGCGATGTGTACCGACTGCATGGAGGAGCCGCAGAAGCGGTTGACCGTCAGGCCGCCGACGCCCAACGGCAGATCGGCGAGCAGGCCGATGAGCCGCGCGACGTTGAAGCCCTGCTCGCCCTCGGGAAAGGCGCAGCCGACGATCAGATCCTCGATGTCGTCGGCCTTGACGCCGGTTCGCGTGATGAGGGCGCGGACCACCTCCGCGGCGAGATCGTCTGGACGGACGCGGGCAAGTCCGCCCTTTTTGGCAAGCGTAAACGGCGAGCGCGCGTAGCCCGCGATGACCACATTCGTCATAATGTCCTCTCGAGAAGATCGATGAAAGACGCGCGCAGACGCGCGTTGCCGGTCGATCGCCGGCTGCTGATTATCCGGCCTGGACTTTGGGTCCCGATTCGTGGGCCGCCAGTGCAATTCCGGTCTGCCGCTCGATATCCTTCAGCTCTGCCAGCGTCTGGCTGAGAGCAACACTCTGCTCTTCGAGCTGAGCAACGCGCGAACGCACCCGCTTGAGAAGAGCGCGTAACTGCTCCTTCTGCGAGGGATCGACGTCGTAGAGATCGAGATATTCCCTGATTTCCTGCAGCGAGAAACCCAGGCGCTTGCCCCGCAGGATCAAAATCAGACGCGCGCGGTCGCGTTGCGTATAGACACGCGTGTTCCCGGCCCGGCGCGGCGCGATCAGGCCTTTGTCCTCGTAGAACCGCAAAGCCCGCGCCGTAACACCCAGGTTCTCGGCGAGCTGGGTTACGGTGTAGAACTTGTCCGTCACGAGCGACCTTCTGAGAGTGAGGTTGCGCATAATATGTGCTCCTCCAGCCAAGCGTCAACATTGGGCACCCCGCTCTACCGAAACGCTGGCTGCGGCCTTGGCGCGCAGGAGCTCCTCGGCGACCAGTTCCTTGCGCGACAGTTTGCCGATCAGGGTCTTGGGCAGCTTTTCGCGGATTTCGATGGCTCTGGGTATTTCAATCTTGGAAATCCGTTCGGCCACAAAGGCGAGCAGTTCCTCCGGCGTCGTTGCAAAACCCGGCTTGAGCGTGACGAACGCTTTCGGGCTTTCTCCGCGATAGGGGTCGGGAACGCCGATCGCGATGACCTCGGCCACCGCTTCATGCGCATGGAGCGCTTCCTCGATCACGCGCGGATAGACGTTGTAGCCGCTGCAGATGATCAGGTCCTTGATCCGGTCGACGAGGAAAAGAAAACCGTCCTCGTCGACATAGCCGATATCCCCGGTACGCAGGGCGCCATCGATCATCACGGCCCTGGTATCCTCGGGGCGCCCCCAATATCCCAGCATGACCTGCGGTCCCCGGACGCAGACTTCGCCTCTCTCGCCGGGCCCGAGCAGCACGCCCGGATTGTCGGGGTCGCGAATCTCGATGATGGTCCCCGGCAGCGCGAGGCCGGCGGAGCCGGCCCGGCCCGGGCGCCCGTCGAGCGGATTTACCGTGACAACCGGCGAGCATTCGGAGAGCCCATAGCCCTCGGACAGCCGGCAACCCGTGAGGCTTTCGAACCGCATCCGCACTTCAAGCGGCAGCGGCGCGCCGCCGGAGATGCACAGCCGAACCGAGGTGATATCGAGCTTGCGCGTGTCCGCCGCAGCGTTCAGGGCACCATAAAGGGTAGGCACCGCCGGAAACACGGTCGGCTTGCAGCGTTCCATCGTGCGCAGCAAATCATCGAGCTTGAACTGCGGCAGCAGGATCATCTGCGCGCCGATGCCGATCGCCACGTTCATCGATACCGTCATCGCGAAGACGTGGAACAGCGGCAGCACGCACAGAACCTTCTCCACGCCGGGGCGCAGCGTGCCCGGCCCGGCGAAGACGACAAGCTGGCGCGCATTGGCGATCAGACTGGCATGGGTGAGCATCGCCCCCTTGGGCACGCCCGTGGTGCCCCCGGTATATTGCAGCACCGCCAGATCGTTGAGACCGACCTGCGTTCGGGGGGCCGGCTTCCCGCGCCCGAGCGCCACAAGGGCGTCGAAGGTCATGTGACGGCCGCCGCGCCCGATGCGGGCGATTTCCCGGCGGTGAAGCAGCCGGAAGAACGCCGATTTCATTTTGGGCAGCGCCGCCGCGAGCGAACATACGATGATGCGCGACAGCCCGCTTTCTTGCGCGATGGACGCGATCGGCCGGTACATGCGCTCCAGATCCAAGGTGACCATCACTTCGGTTCTGGAATCGCGCACCTGCGTGGAAATCTCGTGGGCGGTGTAGAGCGGGTTGAAATTCACCACCACCGCGCCGAGCCGGAGCGCTGCGAAATAGAACGCCACGTAATAGGGCACATTCGGCAGGCAAAGCCCGATACGGGTCTCCCGCTTCACGCCGATCTGTTGCAGCCCGGCGGCAACCTGGTCGACCATGCGCCCAAGCTGGCGATAGGTCCACACGCGCCCGATGAAATCGAGGGCCGGGCGGTTCGCATGCTGCTCCACCGCCCAGTCCAGCAATTCGGGCAGGGTCTGTGGCCAAGCCCCTGCGATGCCCGTGGCACCCTCGGGCATCGCACCCGAGATTCCATGCGGCGCATAAAATTGTTTTCGATCCACCGCACTGGCCTGCGGCATCTCGCGGAAATCTCCCGGCACGTCGCTTCCCCATTTGGTTGTCGATTCGCCTTCTTGCGAGGCGTTCGGTCGGGTATTGATTACATGACCTTTTGGTTATCTAATATACGTATACGTCACTTTCACGCAAGATGGGTCGCTCGGATATCTCCGGCGAAAGGGAGACGAGAATGGGTACGTGGCTGCGCCTCGGGCGCACCGTCGTTTCGGCGCTGCTGGCGCCGAGGCTCGCGGTTCCCGATGGCACGTCGGTTCTGACTATGCGTGTCTGGCCGAACGATCTCGACTTCAACGCCCATATGAACAATGGCCGGTACCTCACTCTCATGGACCTCGGCCGTGTCGACCTACTGCTACGCGCGGGGCTTGGCCGCACGATTCTCGCGAAACGCTGGACCGCCGTGCTGACCGGCGCGACGATCCGCTATCGCCGCTCCCTGAAGCCGTTCCAGCGTTTTCGGCTGGAAACCTCCATCGCCGGCTGGACCGAGCATGCCGTCTTCATCGAGCAGCGTTTCATCATTGCCTCCGGTGCCCAGGCGGGCGAGGTGGCGGCGAGCGCGGCGGTTCGCGCCAGCCTGCTTCACCCCGGCTCGCCGGCCCGCAAAGTAAGGATCACGGAACTGTTCGCTGCGCTCGGCCTCGCGCCGCGCAGCCCGCCGCTGCCGGAGATCTTCGTTCAGCTTGGCGCCGGCACCGCGTCTATTCCGCCTCTGAAGGAAGACGCCATCTAAGTCCGCCAGACCGCACGACATAAAAATAGGGCGCATCAGACCGCGCCGAAGAGAGGAAACGAAATCATGCCGACGCCCCTTCTGCTGCGAGAACATCTCTCGCTGCCCGCTATCGTAGCGCCGATGTTCCTGGCATCGGGTCCCGATCTCGTCGTCGAGACCTGCCGGAACGGGTTGCTCGGTACGTTTCCCGCCCTCAATCTGCGGACAACCGAGCACTTCGCCGGCTGGATGGAGGAGATAGAAGAGAGGCTCACGCCCCATCGGCACGCTGCGCCTTTCGGCGTCAACCTTATCGTCCATCGTTCTAACACCCGGCTCGCCGCCGACCTCCGGCAAATCGAAGCTCACCACGTGCCCGTGGTGATCACCTCACTTGGTGCGGTGCGTGAAGTAGTCGAGACTGTGCACGGTTATGGTGGGCTGGTGCTACACGACGTGATTTCGCGCCGGCATGCTGAAAAAGCGGTATCGGCCGGGGTCGATGGCATCGTCGCTGTCTGCGCTGGGGCGGGCGGTCATGCCGGCCTGCTGAGCCCATTCGCACTGGTTCCCGAAATTCGACAGGTGTTCGACGGCATGATCGCCCTTGCCGGGGCTCTCTCGACGGGCGCGCACATTGCCGCCGCGCAGTTGATCGGCGCGGACCTCGCCTATATCGGCACCCGCTTCCTGGCGACGCAGGAGACGATGATCGCGGCAGGGCACAAGGCGATGATCCTGGACAGCCGCGCCGAGCACATCGTGCACACTGCCGCCGTTTCCGGCGTGCCGGCGAATTTTCTCGGCCCCAGCCTTTCCGCCGCCGGCATCGACCCGGCCCACCCGCCCTCGCCCGGAGGGCTCGATGTCGGCAGCGAGGCGAAGGCGTGGCGCGATGTCTGGTCGGCCGGTCAAGGCGTCGGCTCGATCGGTGATCTGCCGACGGCCGGCGATCTGTGTCGTCGACTGCATGCCGAATATGTCGCCGCACGGGCGAGCCTCGGTGCGACCGAAGCCATCATGTCAGGGCCGGAGTGTCCCGATAGAGCGTCCGCCGCTTATTTGCCGGCAATGTAGGCGCTCCATTTTGCAGAAGGTGTTGACTATGAAGATCCTGGTGCCCGTGAAGCGGGTGGTCGACTACAACGTCAAGATCCGCGTCAAGGCGGATGGCTCGGGCGTCGAGCTCGCCAATGTGAAGATGTCGATGAACCCCTTCGACGAGATCGCCGTCGAGGAGGCGCTCCGTCTGAAAGAGGCCGGCAAGGCGAGCGAAGTGATCGCCGTCTCCATCGGCCCGGTGAAGACCGACGAGACCATCCGCACCGCGCTGGCCATGGGCGCCGATCGCGGCATCTGGGTGAAGACCGAGGAGGCCGGTGTCGAGCCGCTCGCTGTGGCCAAGCTGCTGAAGAAGGTGATCGAGCAGGAAGGCCCGGCCCTCGTCATCCTCGGCAAGCAGGCGATCGACGACGACTGCAACCAGACCGGCCAGATGCTCGCCGCCTTGCTCGGCTGGCCGCAGGGCACCTTCGCGTCCAAGGTCGCACCCGCCGACGGCACGGTCGACGTCACCCGCGAGATCGATGGCGGCCTGCAGACGGTCAGCCTCAACCTGCCGGCGGTGGTGACCACGGATCTGCGCCTCAACGAGCCGCGCTATGCCAGCCTGCCGAACATCATGAAGGCGAAGAAGAAGCCGATCGCGGAGACCTCGCCTTCCGAGCTCGGCGTCGACGTCGCGCCGCGCCTCACCATCGTCTCGACCGCCGAGCCGACCGGCCGCAGCGCCGGCATCAAGGTGGCCTCGGCCGCCGAACTCGTGGCCAATCTCAAGAAGGCGGGAGTGCTCTGATTATGGCGACCTTGCTGCTTGCCGAGCATGACGACGCTCATCTCAACCCGGTCACCGCCCGCGCGCTGACCGCGGCCCTCGCACTTGGCGCTCCCGTGCATGTGCTGGTCGCCAGCGGCAATGCCCGCGCCGCTGCCGAAGCCGCTGCCAGGCTCGACGGCGTGGCCGAGGTGCTGCTCGCCGATTCGCCGCTCTACGCCCACCGCCTCGCCGAGCCGCTGGCGGCGCTGATCGTGGCGCTTTCAGGCGGTTACGACGCGATTCTCGCGCCTTCCACCGCGGTCGGCAAGAACGTGCTGCCGCGCGTGGCCGCCCTGCTCGACGTGATGCAGGTCTCCGACATCGTCAAGGTGCTGGCGCCCGACACATTCGAGCGGCCGATCTATGCCGGCAACGCGATCCAGACCGTGCGCTCCGGCGAGGCAAAGAAGGTCATCACCGTGCGCACCGCTTCCTTCGCCGCGACGGGCGAGGGCGGATCGGCGCCGATCCGCGGCGTCGATGCGGCCGGTGATCCCGGTTTGTCGCGCTTCGTCGGCGAGGAAATCGCGCAGAGCGACCGGCCGGAACTGGCCAGCGCCCGCCTGATCGTCTCGGGCGGCCGTGCGCTCGGCTCCTCCGAGAATTTCCACGCCGTGATCGAGCCGCTGGCCGATGCGCTGGGCGCCGCCGTTGGCGCGTCCCGCGCCGCGGTCGATGCCGGCTACGCGCCGAATGACTGGCAGGTCGGCCAGACCGGCAAGGTGGTCGCGCCCGATCTCTATGTCGCGGTCGGTATCTCCGGCGCGATCCAGCATCTGGCAGGCATGAAGGATTCCAAGGTCATCGTCGCGGTGAACAAGGATGACGAAGCGCCGATCTTCCAGGTCGCCGATTTCGGCCTCGTCGGGGATCTGTTCCAGATCGTCCCCGAACTGACGGGGATGCTCAAAACATGACGATGCCCGAACGCGAGGCGATGGATTATGACGTCGTCATCGTCGGCGCGGGCCCGGCGGGGCTTGCCGCGGCGATCCGGCTGAAGCAACTCGGGGAAGAGATTTCCGTCGTCGTTGTGGAGAAGGGCTCCGAGGTCGGCGCCCACATCCTCTCCGGCGCGGTGATCGATCCGATCGGGCTCGACTGGCTGTTCCCCGACTGGCGGGACGATGCCGATGCGCCGCTGAAGACGCCGGTTACCGACGACCGGTTCTATCTGCTCGGCCCGGCGGGTTCGCTGCGCCTGCCCAATGGGTTGATGCCGCCGCTGATGAACAATCACGGCAACTATATCGGCTCGCTTGGTAATGTCGCGCGCTGGCTGGCCGCGCAGGCCGAGGCGCTAGGCGTCGAGATCTATCCGGGCTTTGCCGCCAATGAGGTGCTGTTCGAGGACGGCGCGGTGGTAGGTGTCGCGACCGGCGATATGGGCATCGGCCGCGATGGCGAGATGACCGACCGCTACACGCGCGGCATGGAGTTGCGCGGCAAGTACACGCTGTTCGCCGAAGGCGCGCGCGGCCAACTCTCCAAGCAGCTCATCGCCCGCTACAAGCTCGACGAGGGCCGCGAGCCGCAGAAATACGGCATCGGGCTGAAGGAGCTGTGGAAGGTGGCGCCGGACAAGCACCACCCCGGCCTTGTGCAGCATTCCTTCGGCTGGCCGCTGGGCAATGCCGCGGGTGGCGGCTCGTTCCTCTACCACATGGAGGACGGGCAGGTGATGGTGGGCTTCGTGGTCCACCTCAACTACTCGAACCCTTATCTGGCGCCGTTCGAGGAGTTCCAGCGCTTCAAGACGCATCCTGCGATCCGCGGGACGTTCGAGGGCGGCAAGCGCCTCGCCTATGGCGCGCGGGCGATCACCGAGGGCGGCTGGCAGTCCGTGCCGAAGCTGGTGTTCCCCGGTGGGGCGCTGGTGGGCTGCGCGGCGGGCTTCATCAACGTGCCGCGCATCAAGGGCAGCCACAACGCCGTGCTCTCCGGCATGCAGGCGGCGGAAGAGGCGTTCAAGGCGCTGGGCGACGGCCGCCAGCACGATGTGCTGGAAGGCTATGAGGCCGGCTGGCGCTCGTCCGAGATCGGCGATGACCTCAAGAAGGTCCGCAATGTGAAGCCGCTCTGGTCGAAGCTCGGTACCTATCTCGGTATCGGGCTGGGCGGGCTCGACATGTGGGCGAACACGCTGTTCGGCGTCTCGCCCTTCGGCACGCTGAAGCACGGCAAGCCGGACTATGCCTCGCTGAAGCCGGCGGCGTCGTCCAAGAAGATCGACTACCCCAAGCCCGATGGCGTGGTGTCGTTCGACAAGCTGTCCTCGGTGTTCCTGTCCAACACCAATCATGAGGAGGACCAGCCGATCCACCTCAAGGTCGCCGACATGACGCTGCAGAAGATGTCCGAGCACGACGTCTATGCCGGACCTTCGGCGCGCTACTGCCCGGCGGGCGTATATGAATGGGTGGAAGAAGACGCGGGTGCGCGCTTTCAAATCAACGCGCAGAACTGCGTGCACTGTAAGACCTGCGATATCAAGGACCCCAACCAGAACATCACCTGGGTCGCCCCCGAGGGCGGCTGCGGGCCGAACTATCCGAACATGTAGCCAATCAACGGAAGGCCATGCGGCATATAACCGCTACGATAGCCGCAATGGCGGCAGGCGCGATCCCTATGCCGGCCAATTGTGGGGGAAGCCTGCATTTCGATACTGCAATCCATTGAATCTATAGCATTGTCAATCAGGCATATCGCCTGCTCAGAAAAACTTTCCCGATGTCGAACGGACCTACGAGGTCAGGTCGGAGACATGTGTCGTCCCGCCTCGTTTATATTGCAACTGTTGCCGCGGCATCACACATGACGCAATCATTATAAAACTAACGCATACGTCATATACATTACTAAAAGGGACATCGTAACCTCCCGCAACCGAATGAAGGCGAATGCCTCTAAGCGGACATCCCGCGCGGTTCTTGGAGGAAACGATGAAGAGACGGATATTTGCACTTCTTTCCTGTTCGACGGTCGCCTGTGCAATTGGTTACTCAGGCACCGCGCATGCTGGCTCGTTCGCCTTGCGCGAGCAAAGCACTATCGGCCTCGGCCAGGCCTTCGCGGGAGCGTCGGCAGGAGCTGCCGGCCTTGGTTCGATGTACTGGAACCCCGCGACCATGACGAACAATGGCGGCCTCCAGATCGGCGCCGATCTGGCCGTGCTGTTTCCATACTCCAACGTGACGCCGAGCGCCGGCACGAGTTCGACACTTCTCTATCTTGGGGGAGCGGGATCCAGCGGCGATATCGGTGGTGATGCAGTGTTGCCCGCCGGCTACGTCTCCTATCAAGTGAACGACAAGCTGTGGGTTGGATTTGGAACCAATACGCCCTTCGGCCTCTCAACTTCCTATCCCACGAATTACGCAGGTCAGATCTACGCACGGGATTCGACCGTGCGTTCGATCGATCTCAATCCTAACGTCGCCTATGCCGTGACGGACTGGCTGTCGGTCGGCGTTGGATTGCAGGCCATGTATTTCAAGACCGAATTGACGAGAGCCATCTCTCCCTTTCCCTATGCGCCGAGCGCCAAGCTCGAGGGAGATGATTGGGGGTTCGGTTTCACCGCCGGTGCCACCATCAAGCCTTTCGAGGGGACGCAGATCGGTATCGGTTATCGTTCCTCCGTCAGCCTCACTCTTGACGGCGACCTCGCCTTGGGCGGGCAGTTGGGACCGCTGCCTCGCGGCACCTACCCGATCGGCGCCGACATCGATCTGCCGGAACAACTCACCATCGGCATCCAGCAGGCGATCACGCCGCAACTGACCCTTGCCGGTCAGTTCGAATGGACCAATTGGAGCCGCCTCGACAACATACCTGTGGTGGGCACCACGGGCCAGACCTCGGGTAGCGAACTCACCTCGCTACCGTTCCACTATGACGACGGCTATTTCGTTTCCGCAGGCCTCGATTACGCCTGGAACGACAAGCTGACGATCCGGGGCGGTCTGGGCTACGAATGGTCTCCGATCACCCTCGACAACCGGGACCTGCGCCTGCCGGACAGCAACCGCGTGCACGCCTCGGTGGGGCTCAGCTACCGCTGGAGCGAGCAATTGACACTTGATTTCGCCTATTCGCACATTTTCGCGGTGGGTGACGGCGACATATCGCTGACGCCCGGCAATCCCCACTACGTATCCGGCCTTCCGTTCATGGCGGATGTCGACAGTCGGGTGGATATCGTCTCGTTCGGCCTAACATACCGTTTCGACACGGCCAAGGTGACAAAGCTGGTCACCAAATAGGCCTCCCAGAGCACTTTCAAACCACGCGGATTCCGGTCCGCGTGAAGAGAACGCACAAAACAAAATGCCGGAGCCTTTGCGGTGAAGCACTATTCGCCGGAAAGGCTCCCGCACGCCGCGGAGGCCGGAACGACCGCCTCCGCAGGCGATCCCTGCCAATCGAGAAAAAATCAAATGGGAGGAAAATGATATGACTCATGGCATTCGATGCGATGGTCTTAAAAAGCTTGCCGGCATAACAGCCGGGATGGCCGCGTTCACTCTTGTCATGCTCGGCTCCGACGCACGGGCCGGCGGGATCGAGGGTACGTGGCTCAGCCAGAGCGGGGACACCCAGGTGCGGATCGCGCCCTGCGGGGGCTCCCCGTGCGGCACCATCATGTGGCTCAAGGAGCCGCTCCCCGACAGCAACAACCCCGATCCGGCCAAGCGCGGCCGGGCCCTGATCGGCGTGCAGATGATTTCCGGGCTCTCCCCGGCGGAAGGCGACCGCTGGAATGGGCAACTCTACAATTTTGAGACCGGCAAGACCTATTCCGGCAGCCTGGAGCCGATCGGAAACGACAAGCTGAAGCTTTCGGGCTGCGTTCTCGGAGGCATGTTGTGTCGTAACCAGGTCTGGACGCGGGTGAAATAGACCGGAGAGCGAGCGCTATGCCCGCGAAGGCATCGACCTGCCGCTGTCGCTGGCCGATCATGGGGCATTGTGCGGCGGCGCTGCGCCCGCCGCATGTGCTGCTCGAGCGCCATGCCATGGCGGCAGATCGCCGATACTCCGCAGAACCGGCTCTCCGAACCCCTGCCCTAGAATGTCAAACGGCGTCCAATATTGGCTCTGACGCAGATTTGGTGGCGAACCCCTATGCCGGTGCGACGAGGCGGGCCTCCAGCTCCCGGTCGGGCATATGGTCTGGCGTTTCGCCAGATCGCAGATCAATGTTCCATAGCGCTGATTACGTCGCCAGGCCCAGTCGTCGATCCCGATCACGGCGGGCGGAATGAAAGGCGGGTGGCCTTGTTTTCGGATCACCCGGAGCAGCGTGTCGTTGCTCGCCGGCAGCATCAGCCTTCGCGCAAAGCGTGCTGCAGGTCGATATCGGCATCCGGTTCTATCGCAAGGACGGCGGAAAATAGCGCCGCCCTTGCCATCTGCCCCAGTACGCCGCGAGTGATTTCGCAAGGGTTATTCGGCCGCCTCGCTGGGAACGATCGTCGCAACGATGGATGCGTCGAGAGCTTCAAATGCCTTCAACCCGATAAGATCATAGAGCTCGGCGCGTGTCACTTGGCACTTAATTATGAGAATAACATATAAACGATTCCAAATGCTTAGGCTGGTACTTAAATTGAGAATTAGCAGTTAATTTGACAATAGCTCTTGGTGTTTGCCACTTAATGTGAGAATCAGGCTTACGGAGTTTTTTCACTCGTGAGCCTCTATGAGCGACCCATTTCCCGACGAAATTGATGAGGCGCTTTGGGATGAAGCGTGCCGGCGTGCGGATGCGATTCGTGGCTTTCTAAGGCGTCACCCCGCCCGCACAACGGCCGGAAATGTTGCGGGACTCGCGGCCGAACTCGGTCTTAGCCAAGCTACAGCTTACCGTATGGTCAAGCTGTTCCGTGCCGGCGGAACCGTCCTGTCGCTTGTGGACCGCAAACGCGGGCGGCCGGAGGGTCATCGCATGCTGGATGAGAAGCGTGAGGAAATTGTTCGGACGACCATCAACGCGTTCTACCTGAAGCGGACGCGACCGACGGTCTCGCAGTTGGTCCGGGACGTGCAGACGAACTGCATGTCGGCGGGGCTGAAGCCGCCACATCGCAGAACGATCGTCGCTCGCCTTGGGGACATAGACCTCCAGAAGCGTGCCAGACGACGCGGTGAACAAAAGATCGTCAAGGCGACAACGGCCGTTGCCGGAGCGTTCGGTGCCTCCCGCCCCCTTGAGGTGGTCCAGATCGACCATACCAAGGCCGATGTATTCGTTGTTGACGAGGAGACCCGGCAGCCAATCGGCCGGCCGTGGCTGACGTTGGCGATGGACATCTGCAGTCGGATGATCACCGGGTTCCATCTTACCATGGACGCACCGTCGCGGCTGTCGACCAGCCTGTGCCTCTTGCATTCCGTCTTCGACAAGTCGGCATGGTTGAGAGAACGCGAGATCAGGGAGCCGTGGCCCGTGGCCGGCCTGCCGAACACGGTACATGTCGACAACGGATCCGACTTCCGAAGTCGAGCATTCAAGAGAGGTTGTGAGGATGCCGGGATGGCAATCGAATGGCGGCCGCCGGGCGAGCCGCGCTTCGGCGGCCACATCGAGCGTCTGATCGGCACGCAGATGGGAAAGCTGCACCTGCTGCCCGGGACAACATTCAGCAACGAACAGGAGCTCGGCGAATACAACTCAAAGCGGCACGCAGCGCTGACGTTGAGGGAACTCGAACGCTACATCGCCCTCGATATCGTCGGCTCCTACCATCAGTCGATCCACAGCTCCCTGGGTCGCCCCCCGATTGCGGTCTGGCGGGAACACGAAGGCGAGATCCCGCTTCGACTGCCACAGGATCGGCTCCGCTTCTGGCTGACCTTCCTGCCTGAGCAGGAGCGTACCTTGCGGCCGACCGGGGTTCATCTGTTCGGTCTGCGCTACTGGTCGGCCGCGCTCACTGCCGACGTCGGGCGTTCTGAGCGCCGCCTGCTTGTGAAGTACGATCCGCGCGACCTGGCGCGCATCTTCGTTCGACGGCCATCAGGAAACTTTGTGGAAGCCCGTTATGCCGACGTCACCCTGCCCTCGATAACCCTGCACGAGGCGCTGACCGCCCGACGCATCCTACTGGCGAAAGGCCGCCGTGAAGTCGACACCCGCGCCATCGTCCGCACTGCGTTGGTGCAGCGAGAACTGGTAGACGCCGCGACCAGAAAGACGGCCGCGGCGCGCCGCGGCAAGGCTTCGTCAAAATCGAAGGTGGACGATCAGGGATGGGGCTCGCTCCGCGGTGTCGACTCCAGCAAACCTGTACCCTTTGTTGAGGATACGGATTGAGCTGGAGTGAATATGAACGATGAAGTCTCCCACCTGACTGCGAGCGCAGCAGCACTGCTTGCCGAAACTGACGAGCGACGCATTCGAGCGATACGATCACGCCGCTGGGTTCTCTACCCGCGTGCCAAGCAGGCGCTCGACCGGCTGAGCGGGCTCCTCAACCATCCGCGAGGCACGCGCATGCCATCGGTCGCGATCTATGGCGACAGCGGCATGGGCAAGACCATGATCATGAAGCGGTTCCGGGACGAGCACCCGCCGAGCTTCAATCAGCTGACGGGCACGCTAAAGACACCGGTCCTGGCCATGGAAATGACCAGCCGTCCCGGCGAGCGACGATTCTATTCCGAACTACTTACCCTTCTCGGCGCACCGCAGCGGCCTCGCGCCGACATCGCCCAGATGGAACAGGCGGCGTTGCGGATCATGGAAGCGATCGGCGTGCAGGTGCTGGTCATCGACGAGGTGCACAACATCCTCGCCGGATCCTACCGCGAGCAACGCATCGTCCTGAATACGCTCCGCTTCCTCAGCAATCGTCTGCAGATCTCCCTGGTCTGCTTCGGTGTCAACGAGGCGCGGGAGGCCATCAGTGGTGACGTCCAGCTTGCGCGCCGGTTCGAGCAGTTCACCTTGAGCCGGTGGGCTGCAAACGAACAGTTCGAGACCCTGGTGGCCTCGATCCTGCGCAACACTCCGCTGCGTCGACCCTCGGTGCTTACGCCGAAATCGCTGCGACGGATCCTGCAGATCACAGAGGGTATCACCGCTAGCATCTTCCACGTGATCAACAGCCTGGCCGTCGAAGCCATCGAGAGCGGCCGCGAGCACATCAACGACGAAGCCGTCGAGAACTGGGAGCCAGAGTTCGATGCCGAGGCGGCATTCGCATGATTGAGAACCCACCGACACGGCAGTTGCCGGTGTGCTTGCCGCCCCATTCTGATGAACTCCTGTCCTCCTGGATCAGTCGCCATGCCGCCTTCTACGCGGTCCCTCCGCTTCTCATGCTTCGGCATTGCCTGCCGGAGGCCTCCGCGTTGCGCGCGGCCGATCTCCATCTGAGCAGTGATCAGGAAATCCGCCTGGCCAACATATTCGGCACCGAACCGGCCGTGGTGCGTCGAATGATCTTCACAAATGTCGCGCAATCATCGCGTCGGCTCATCGCCACGCGGCCAACGCAGGTCTGCACGGGCTGCAGCCCAGGACTTGCGGAACCGGCGCCGATCCTGCGAAGCCAGCTTCTGGGGTGGCGTATTACGTGCGCTTTGTGTGGAAACCAACTCCGGGATGCCGGCGGTCGCGAACTCGCCTCCCCTTTCCTACAACATCGCCTTGCGGCCAGTTATGGCGAAGGGCTGCTCGACGATGAAGCCGAACGAGGTATCGGAACCTGGACATCACCCGCCGACATCGCTCGGCTTCTCCTGATGCGACGCGTTCCAACGCCTGTACCCCGCGAGCACGACCTCTGGCGCTTCCGGCTGCTCGGCGCAGTCATTCCCGATCTCGACCATGTCATCGCCGAGCGACAGGAGAACCTGCCTACACCTGCAAAGCCGATCCTACCGCTCCACCTGCGGCCGGCTCTGCTCGCCGGCGTTGCCATCGTCGAGCGTGCCGGACCGGAGATGCTCCGGATGCTGCGTGGGCACATGATGGGTGACAACAGGGTCCGGTTCACTGACGCCAGCGAGAACATGATAGCCCGAGGTAGTAAGTGGAGAGCTTCATCGCAGATGCACTTAATTTGAGAATCTTGCAGCAATGATTCTCACAATTAGGTGCCAATCTTGAGCCTAATCGGCGCATTCTTACAATTAAGTGCCAAGCGACATCCGGGTTGAGGCGCACCTGTCCGGATTCATAAAGACCGATCCGCGCGCCCTTTGATCCCAGTCCGCGCGATGGCGAAAGGCCACAGGCCTCGATATAGCAGGAGAAGCCAAGGCCTCGCAGCTTGCCGCGCGCCTCCGATTCTGCGCGGCGCACGTCGAAGCCGGCAACGTCGATCATGCGTACCGCTGAATCGAAGCACTTCTCGAAGTGGCCGCTGTCATAGACCATGGCGACCGGCGTGGCGTAGGGCATTGCCGTCGGTTTGATGAAGTTGCGCCGCCTGAGTTCGGCGCGATCGAAGCCGAGATCATGCGCGGCAATGTCGACAAGGCGCTCCACGACATAGCTCGCTTCCGGCCGGCCGGCGCCGCGATAGGCATCCACGGGAAGCGTATGTGTAAAGACGCCTTTGACCTCAGCATAAATTGCCGGCGTCGCGTATTGGCCGGCCAGGTTTGGCGCATAAAGATACGTAGGGATCGACGGCCCCCAAGTGGAGAGATAGGCGCCGAGATTGGCAATGGTCGAAACCTTGAGGCCGAGGAATGTACCTTCTCCATCAAGGGCGAGCGAGGCCGTGGTGACGTGATCGCGAGCATGGGCGTCGGACACGAAACTTTCCGAGCGGTCCGCCGTCCATTTCACCGCGCGCCCGCTTTTCCGCGCCGCCCAGACGATCAGAGCCTCCTCCGGGTACACGTAGCACTTGACCCCGAAGCCGCCGCCCACATCGGGGGCGACAACTCGCATCTTCTGCTCGGGGATATGGAGCACCGACTGGCAGAGCTGGGTACGGACGATGTGCGGATTCTGGCTGCTGGTGTAGAGCGTGTAGCTGTCGGCCGTCCGGTCGTACTCGGCGACGGCCGAGCGCGGTTCCATTGGGTTAGCGACAATGCGCGTGTTGACGAGATCGATGCTCACCACGTGGGTGGCAGCCGCGAACGCCGCCTCGGTCTTCTCGCGGTTGCCCAGTTCCCAATCGAAACAGAGATTGTTTACCGTTCCCTCATGAACCAGGGGCGCATCGGCATCCAACGCCCTCCCCGTCATCACGATCGCAGGCAATGGCTCGTAGTCGACCACGACCTGTTCGGCCGCCCATCTTGCCACCGATGGTGAAATGGCGATGACGAGCGCGACGATGTCGCCGACATGCCGAGCGATATGGGCAGTCATGGCATAGCGCGGCGGCTCGACCATGACGGAGCCGTCCTTGCTGGTGATCTGCCATATCGGTGGCAACGGGCCGATGCCGTCGTCCAGCATCTGGGCGCCGGTATAGACCGCAACGACGTCGCCGCTGGCCAGTGCCGGCGTGGGATCAATGCCAAGAATGCGTGCATGGGCGTGTGGAGAACGCACGAACGCAACGAAAACCTGACCTTGTAGCACGATGTCGTCTGTATACCGACCACGCCCCGAAAGGAAACGAGCGTCTTCCTTACGCAGGACGGGGTCGCCTATCTTCCTAATTCCAGAAAAATCGACGACGGACATCGAAAAATCCCTTCTAAATGCTTATTTAATTCCGAGAACTCCGCAGCCTCACACGACTAACGGTGGTAGTAGGTCGCGTCATGACCAGTTCGTAGCTCCTCTAACAAACTGTAACCGCGCCGCCTTTTTGGTCAACGTAGCTAACTGCCTATCCGTTGGGCGGTTTTTCCTGCGTGAGGCGCCTGGAGTGCCCCCTGACCCATCTGCGTACCGAGTAATCCACCAGTTGGGCAGAGAGCTTGATGGCCCCCGGCTTGCAAGAACGGCGGCTGGGTGGAGCCAAGATGCATCGGCCAGGCGGGCCAAATCTCGGGAGAAGGCGATTGGACTGGGACAATATTCGAGTCTTTTTGGCGGTGGCGCGCTCGGGCCAAATGCTTGCGGCCGCGAACAGGCTCGACATGGACCATGCCACGGTCAGGCGCCGGATCAATGCGCTGGAGAGTGCACTCGGCGCCAAGCTGCTGGACAGGCAAACCACCGGTTCCCGCCTGACCCTGGCCGGCGAAAAATTCTACGCAATGGCCGAGCGAGCAGAGATGGAGATCATGAACGGCCAGTCGTCAGTAAGCGGACTGGACGGCGCATTGAGTGGAGTCGTGCGCATCGGCGCGCCGGACGGTTTCGGCACCTATTTCCTCGCTGCCGAACTGAACGGGTTCATCGCGCAGAACCCGCATGTTACCGTCCAACTTGTCCCGCAGCCGAGGGCATTTTCTTTCAGCAAGCGCGAAGCCGACATCGTCATCGCGCTCGAGCGCCCGCCCGAACAGCAAATAGTTTCGCGGAAGCTGACCGACTACACCCTCAGCCTCTACGCTTCCAAGGGACACCTCAAGAAGTATGGTGCCGTAAAGACGCGTGGTGACATGAGTGACCGTACGCTGATCACCTACGTCCGCGACCTCTGGTACAGCCCATCGCTCGACTACTTCGCCGAAGTCGAGGACAGCGTCGTGCGGCGATACGAATGCGTGAGTGTGCTCGGTCAGGTTGAAGCGGTGCGGTCCGGCCTCGGCATTGGCATCCTGCATGACTTCCTGGCCACCCGGTATTCCGACCTTGAGCGTATCCTGCCGGAAATCTGCTTCACGCGAACCTACTGGATCGCAACCCATAACGATCTGCGGGGGATCAACCGCGTGAAGGAACTGGTGGATTACATCATCGCCCAAGTCCGCCTGCGCGGCGCGGCGCTGTTCAGACCCTACGCCTCCTGAAGGCTTGCCCGCGATGCGAGTACATTCGCCTCGCGAAGGCCGCAGCATGCGGCCTGTACGGCGCCCATGATGGCACGCGCCTTGCTTATCGATAGAGGCCAATGACGGATGTTCACCTCCAAAGAAGGTGTTATTCCGCACAGAGCTCTCCCTCTCGTTGACTCAGCGAGCGTATTGTCGTCGGCTTTTGAGCGCTTCGTCAAATAATCCCCTACGTCCTGGTTCGTATTAGCGCAAAAACGCCTAGCAGTTAAGCGCCAGAGCGCGTTGACCTGCCGCCCCTCATTGATACTCTTCTTGGGTAACGGAACATATTCGGCCTATCTATGTCTGTCTTTGAGGGAAATGCTCAAAGACAAAAGGCTGACATTTGCCCATGAGTGCAATATGGCCAATAATGAACTTATGCCGTCGCCAAATGTATCTTCGCAAACCCGGCCCGCCGCGACGCGTAGCAGTCTTGGATTGATCGGCGGTTTCCTGCTGCGGTGGGGCCTGCTTATCTTCCTCTGTGCGCTTTTTTTAATCTTTTCCATCCTAGAGCCGCGCTTCGCGACCTGGACTAACGTGCAGAACGTTATCCGGCAGGCCGCTCCCCTTGCGTTGCTCGCCTGCGGGCAATCTGTGGTGTTGATCGCCGGTGGCGTCGACGTCTCGGTGAGCGCAATCATCGCCCTGAGCAGCGTAAGCATGGTCGCCGGCGTTTGGACTGTGGGAGTCATTCCCGGCATCGTCGCCGCGGTTTTCGTCGGCGGCCTCGTCGGCGCCATCAACGGTTCCATCATCGCCTTCTGGGGAGTAAATGCTTTCGTCGTAACGCTGGCGATGATGACGATCGTGCGAGGTTTCTCGCTTTACATCACCGGCGGAATCCCGATGTACGGCAACATTCCCGAGAGCATGCTGTTTCTCGGGAACGGGGATATCGGCCCTTTTCCAACTGCGATCTTCGTGAGCGCCATCGGTTTTGCCGTTCTATATTATTTTCTGAAGCTCACACCTGCCGGTCGTCAGGTTTATGCCGTTGGTGGCAACAAGGAGGCCGCGCGGCTGGCCGGCATCAAAGTCGGCAAAATCACCATCCTTGCCTATGTCATATCCGGCCTCTTCGCCGGGGCCGCAGGCGCCGTCCTGACGTCACGCAGCGGCATCGGCGCTCCCAACATGGGCGAAGGCCGCGAACTCGATGCGATTGCAGCTGCGGTGATCGGTGGTGTTGCCTTTGGCGGCGGCGTCGGTCGAGTATTCGGTATCATACTTGGTGTATTGATACTTTCTGTTATTAAGAACGGACTCAATCTATACAATGTCTCTTCTTTCGTTCAGCTGATGGTGATCGGAACGATCATTATCGCGGCGATTGTGGTGGACAGGTATCGGCAGCGCCGGGAAGTGACCTGACGTCATCGAGCGGCGAGCGGCTCGCCATAAACGCAAACTTAGAGTTATATGAGGGACAGCGATGAGACACGGGAACAGTTTAACGCGTAATGGCCTGCTCACGGCATTCGGATTGACGGTTGCAATGGGGATCGCGGTTCCCGCAGCGATCGCACAGGATAAGCCGCTCGATCGCACCGTCTCCGTCAAGCAGTACAGGGAAATGTACGGCAAGGAGCCGGTCGGCAAGTGGGTTCTGCGCAGCGGCGAGAACCTGGATTGGTGGAAGCCGCGGGCATCCAAGAAGTATCACCTGGCGCTCGTCGTCCCGCACGTCCGCGATCCCTATTGGGTCGCTGTGGCCTATGGTGCGGCTCAGGCGGCCAAGGAACTCGGCGTGACGATGGATCTGCGGCCGGCCGGCGGATATGCGCGGCTCGACCAGATGACGGCGGATATCGAGGACCTCATCGCTCGGCGTGTTGACGGCATGGTGGTCGCTGCGGTCGACTACTCGGCGGTCGCCGTTCCTATCAAGAAGGCCTGGGACGCAGGTATTTTCACGACTAGCGCGCTTATACCGACCTCCTACGCCGAGGCACCGGGCGTCAGCGTTGACGACTACGAGACGGGCGTCATCCAGGCGCAGCTCGCTGCCCAGAAGCTGGCTCCCGACGCCAAGATCTTCATGCTGAACGGCCCCCCCGGCGTCGAGTGGAGCAAGAACCGCGCTCAGGGCTTTAAGGACACGCTTGCCAAGCTCGCGCCGAAGATGACGATCCTGGGCGAACGCTACCACGAGATGGACCGCACAATCGCCCAGCAGCTTACCGAGGACGCGCTACAGACCTGGCCGGACATGAGCCTTGTGTTCTGCACGGCAGACTTCCAGTGCAAGGGCGCCATTTCGGCGCTCAAGGCAGCTGGCAAGAAGCCGGGGCAGATCGGCGTGACCGGCGTCCACATGGACGCGGAATCGATCGCGCTGCTCAAAGAAGGCTGGTTCGCGTGGGGCCTCAGCGAAGGCGCTGCCCTCGAGGGTAAGTATGCGACCTATATGCTGGTCCACCTGCTCGAAGGCGAGAAGGTACCGAAACAGATGCTCGTGCCCATCCAGGCCTATACGCCCGAGAACATCAAGAACTTCGAGGACAGCTTGGTAGGAATTGATCTGTTCCCGCCTGAGTTCAAGGCAGACAGCGAGCTGGTGAAATAACTGCCAGGGGATGGGGCGCCGTGACACAGGTCAGGCGCCCCGGACCAGCGTGACGTGTCGGGCTCGAGCAAAGCAATGTCAGTGCCGCGCTGGATGGGTCTACCCACCCGGAACCGGCAGTTCACGCTCATACTCAAGTTCTGGAGAATGGGATGGCAATCGAGGGACCGGGCAGCACGCCTCCCCTACTTGAGATGGTCGGCATTCAGAAGTCCTTTCCGGGCGTCCATGCGCTCAGGGGGGTGGACTTCCGGTTGGAGGCATCGGAAATCCACGCTTTGCTGGGCGAGAACGGGGCGGGCAAGTCCACGCTCATCAAAATTCTCTCCGGCGCCGCGCAGATGGACGACGGCACTATCAGCCTCAATGGCGAGCCGGTCAGCATAACCTCGCCGACCCATGCCAAAGAGCTCGGCATCTGCACGGTCTATCAGGAGTTCATGCTGGTGCCGCAGCTATCCGTGGCGGAGAATATCCACCTGGGCATGCGGGTTACACGCAACGGCTTGGTCGACTGGAAGGCCATCGAGAGCAACGCCCGGGAAGTCCTCGACCGAATGGGCTTCCGCATCGATCCCCGCCGCCGTGTGGGCAGCCTTAGCGTACACGAACAGCAGATCGTGGAGATCGCCAAGGCGCTGGCGCTGAAGGCTAAAGTCCTTATCCTCGACGAGCCGACAGCGGCACTGACGGACAAGGAGACTGAGCGACTTTTCGAAATCCTGACAGCACTCAGAAACGACGGCGTCGGCATCGTCTACATCACCCACAACCTTGAAGATGTTAAACGCATCGGCGATCGGGTCACAGTGTTGCGGGACGGCCTGCGGGTGACCACCCAGGCTTTGCAGGACATCGCGGTTGACGAACTCCCCCGGCTGATGATCGGCGCCGACGTCAAGGAGCCGTTCCCCAAACTGGAAGTGGAAACAGGCGCCCCGCTCCTCAGCGTTCGCGGCTGTTCCGATCCGGGCGGCGCCTTCACCGATGTTAGCTTCGACCTGAAGGCCGGCGAGATCATTTCCTTCGCCGGATTGCTCGGGGCTGGCAGCGAGGCCTTCGTGCGCGCGCTGCTCGGACTTGAGGCATCTCCCTCGGGAACGATCGAACTTTTCGAGCAACCCTATGTGCCGCATTCGCCGTCCCAGGCGATCAAGGCCGGGCTGTTCTATCTACCCGCTGACCGCAAATCGATGGGGCTTATCATGCCGATGTCGGTCACAGACAACGCGACTTTGGCAGCCTTGGGCCGCTATGCGTCGCACGGTTTCCTTTCGCTGAAGCGGCAGGCCAAAGACGCATCAATCTACAAAGAAAAGCTCCGCATCAAGACGCCGTCGCTTACAACACCCGTAAGGAATTTGAGCGGCGGCAACCAGCAGAAGGTGATGATCGCTAGGGCTTTGAGCGCCGGCTCGCGCATCCTCATCTTCAGCGAGCCGACCCGAGGCGTCGATATCCGGGCGAGGGCGGAAATATACGGGCTGTTGAGCGAGCTCGCGAGAGGCGGCTCCGGCGTGATTTTCATTAGCCAAGAGGTCTCAGAGATCATCGGCATGAGCGATCGCGTCCTCATCTGGCGAGACGGACGGATAGCGCACGACTTGCCCCGCGACCAGTTGAGCAAGGGACGGGTCCTTAGCCTGATCACAGGCGCATGACGGGAGCGACAAATCATTGCAATAACGAGCTTAGAGAGCGCACGGACAGCACACGGAGGTTCGCCTATCTCACAGCGTTCGCGGCTGCACGCCCAACGCTAGACGGCGAGGCGATGGATCACTCATCAGAGCCTTACGCCGCGCTGATGAGGTGCGGCCGCAGCGCCATAAACCCCATGAAATACTAGCGCCAGGACGCTACGCGTTCGTTTAACGGCGGACCTGGGGTAGCGCCTCCGGAGCGGTAAACGGCAACGTCTGCTTTCAGGTAATCGCTAATCCGATCTCTACGGCCGAGATGAGGGCGCGAAGCGGACCTCAAAGTCACAGTTTCGGAACGGCCTATCTCGCTTGGTCAATGTGCAAAGAAAACAACGCTTACGATTATTCGGTCGGGGGCGACGGAGGCGGGTTGTCTGCCAGCAGCATGAACGACTGGACTTTGCGATCTCTCCGGTGCTGGACATCGGGGGCCGGATCGACCTTGGTCCGCAAAGTTGGCTTCGCCCTCGGCGCTTTCAGCAAATCCTGGGTCAGTTTCCGCGATACTCGTAACCGACCCTGTAGTAGAACCGGCCGGCTGGCATACCGTCCTTGACTATAGACTTCACGCGTGACGCGCTCACCACTGAAAAATATCGATCGGCGGCGTAGTTCTCGATTTGATTTTGCTTCATGGCGAACACGATGGCGGGCCGTCCGTGTAGCGGCTCTGGACGATACCAGTAGCCATACATTAGGCTAGGCATCCCGAGTATGCCGCGCCCGACCGAGTTCCCCGCCTTGTCTGTGTCCCCCATGGCGTAAAAAGCGAGGGCGCTGGCCACGTTATAAGTGTCCAACCCAATTAATAGAGGCTCCTGACCGGTCTCCTGCTGGACCTCTCGCGCCAGATCGGCAGCTTCACGGCCGAATTCACTCCACGCCACCGGCATCGCCGGCAAGCTCAACAAATAGCCGAAACCCGGCATTCCCATCACCAAGTGGTTCAGCAAGAGTCCGTAGACGACGAGCGTCACTGAGATGGTCGAGGTCCACAGGCGGCGAATGGCGTTGTCGACAGCAGAGGTTCGCCACGCGATGTCGAGCATCGCCACTGATGCCGCTGGAAGTGCGGCCAGCCATAGCGGGCCAATCCAATTGAGCTTCACCTCGCGAATGAGGCTGAAGGCGATGAAGACGATGAGCGGCATAAGCGTGAAGACGATGACGAAGCGTACAACGTGACGATCGTCTTCTTTCATCCGCCGGGTGCCTCTACGCTGGCACTGGGTCCATAAAGCGCTTGAAATTAGCGTCAGGCCTAGCGGGGTCAGTAATAGCGCAGCGTAGGCGACGAGCGTCGGAAGTGAAAAGCGGAAGGAGAGCGCGAAGCGCCTGCTGCTCTGGAAGGCGAAGGACGCTAACCCGTTCTCGACGTTCCAATAGATCACGGGCGAGACGAGAAGCAGCGCCACGCCAGCGGCCAGATAGGGCTGAGGTCGCTTGAGCCATCTGCGCGCCCGCGCATCGCTCAGCATGAACAGGACTGTGGCAGGCACCAGCAGGACGATGGTGTATTTCGACAGCATGCCCAGCCCGAGACAAATGCCCACTCCCAGCCAGGCGCTGCGCCGGTCATCGATTAGCGCGCGTGCCAGGAAATAGAGCGTTCCCGCCCACGCCGCGGTCAGCGGAGCGTCGGGCGTCATCAGAAAGCCCGTGGCGAAGAAGAAGGGCACAGCGGCCACGAGCAGAAGGCCGACAAAGGCCGCCGATCTGCCGAACATCCGGCGCGTGAGGGTGAAGCTGAAGCAGGCTGTCACAAACCAACACAGCCAAGCGGAAAAACGCACGCCGAATTCATTGTCGCCGAACAAGGCGGTCGTGGCCCAGATGAGCCATGCCACCATCGGCGGATGATCGAGATAGCCAATGTCGAGATGTTGAGCGTAGTTCCAGTAATAGGCTTCCTGCGGCAGTAGGTCGATCAGGCCAAGAAAAAGCAAGCGCAGCACGATGGCATATGCCGCTACGCCCACCGCCGCGATACGCCAGTGCACGGCATTGGAAACCCGCACATCGGTGGCAGGAAATACGAAGAAAGCCGAGCCGAGATAGCTGACGACGGCCGCCGTGCCGATGGCGCACAATAGAGCCGCCTGCGGCGCTATGCCGAGCATATCGACCCCTGCGGCGAGAATGCCGCCGCGAATGGCGAGCGCAAGAAGGCATATGAGGAAAAAACGTCCGTAGAGTTCGCCTGTCCGTTTTGGGAGCGTTGACTTGTCTCCCGCGAACACCCAATGCGCGTTGAAGAAATAATTCCAGACCATTGCACTGCAGAAGCTCGCGAGATTAGCCGCGGCCATCGAGGTGCCGAACAGGGTGAGCGCCTGAAACGCCAGAAGATCTACGAACACGCCGCTTAAGCCGACCGCCGCGAAGCGTGCCGGGCTGCCGGCGGATACCTGACCGCCGGCGAGAATGAGGAGGCGGTGCAGATAGGCCACCAGCGCTGCAGTACCCAACTTGGATTTACCATGCACGCGGTCCGCGAAAACGATTGGGATTTCTTCGACCGTCAAGGAGTCTCCGCCTGCGGCGATGATCTCCAGCCCGATCTTGAAGCCGGCCGCCTGCGGGTCGACCGCCATTAGCCGCTCGCGACGTACTGCGAAGAATCCGGACATGGGATCGCTAACATCCGTTAGGGGCCGGGCAAGCGCTGCGCCTAGACGCGAAAGCATCTTGCGCCACAGGGGCCACCCTGATGTTGCACCGCCTGACACGAACCGACTGCCGAGAACCATATCGCTCGACCCGTCGAGTACCGGCCGCACCAGCGCGCACAACCGATCTGGCGGGTGACTGAGGTCGCCATCCATGACTACAACGACATCCGCCCGCGCGAGGGCCGCGGCCTTCAAGACGTCGCCGGCGAGGCTGCGACGCCCGTCGCCACGAACGAGGCGTACCTGCCCTCTTTCTTCCCACGCCAATGCGCAGTCGATGGTGCCATCGGTAGAACCGCCATCGGCGATCAGTACCTCGAACTGGATACCGCTGCCGCTCTCCCGTAGGATGGCAGCCAGCAGGCTGTCGATATTCTCCGCTTCGTTTAGGGTAGGTACGATAACCGACACAAGCGCTGTACCTTGTGATGCGCGTGAGGGTTCGGGCCACTCCAGCACATCCTGGACAGGCTCAACCTTTGAGAGTGGCAACATTTGATTGCTCGATATGGGTTGGCGACGCCAAAGGCTGGGGAAGGCTGCCGCGCCGGCCGGAGCAAGCCAGGCGCCTTTCTTCCCTGCATGCAGTAGGAGGCTTAGAAAAGCGCCCCGGTGGGCCGCTACTGCGCGTCAGCGGGCCCGCTCTCCGATGCCGCTATCGGCTGCGGTTGAGCGCCCGTCGTCGCCTGCGCGACAGGCGTCGGCTTGCCGCCGTCATCGGCCCATTTGGGAGGCAGGCCGGACTGGGCGCCGACGACGTCGGCGATTCCCGGGTAGCGGCCGCAGCGCTCGCATGTCGCATATCTCGCCAATTTGCCGGTCTCGGTCGCTTGGGTTACCGACGCCCGTTTCGTCAGATCGGCGGGCTGGTCGAGCGGTACGAAGGTGAGGTGATCGCCGGGCCTGACGCGGAACCCCCGATCCACGGCGTTTGCGATCAGCACTCGCGTCCTGATGCCGTCCGGCGGGATCAGGGCGTTATCGGTGGACAGTTCGCCATGGAAGTAAAAAACGCGCAGGGCGAGGCGATTAAGGCGATGTTGAGTACTGATACGCCGTATAGGTCCGAATGATGTAGTATCTACATAAGAAACATTACGCATCCAGCTGATCCTCGCAGTAAAACGCGCTTGAGGTGTTGCACTGAGCTACCAGTAGAGGCCGTTGTAGATGAAATTCTGTCTCTAAATGTCCGAATGTGTCTGCGCGATCTTTTTTGATGTCGAAGTATGTCCGGCGCCAATTTTGACGAGCATTTGACACAGGAAAGCTGTCACTGCTTTCTACGGCATGTCCACGCCGCGCCCGAGAAACAGGTCATTCATAGCTGCACATGAGCACGCAAGCGCATCAGATACTGGTTGCCGATGACGACAGCGAAATCCGCAAGCTCCTTGCGCGCTACATGCGGGAGCAGGGTTTCCGCGTTCTGCTCGCGTCAAGCTGTGCAGAAGTTCACGAGAGAATCATGGGTCATCAGATCGATCTCATCATTCTTGACGTGATGCTGCCCGACGGATCCGGGCTGGACCTGTGTCGGGACTTGCGGGTGGCGCGATCGAACATACCGATCATACTGCTTACCGCGCTGCAAGAGGATGTTGATCGCATCATCGGGCTTGAAATCGGAGCCGACGACTACCTCGGCAAACCTTTCAACCCGCGCGAACTCGCGGCGCGTATCCGCGCTGTTCTGCGCCGTGGCGTAAATTCCCGCCCGAAATCCAAGGGGATGGGAGGCTACCGGTTCGACGATTTTGTCGTCGATCCTTCTGTTCGTACGGTAACTGACGCCAATGGAGCGATTGTTCCGCTTACTGGAGCCGAGTTCGATCTCTTGGTCATATTTTTGGGCCGACCGGGCCGGGTGCTGACCCGTGAACAATTGCTCGACCTGACTGGCCGGCGAGACGGCGACGTGCTGGATCGGTCGATCGATGTTCTCGTCAGCCGGTTGCGGCGCAAGCTGTCGGGTGATGGTGCAGCACAGATTTTCAAGGCGATTCGCAATGGCGGGTATCAGCTCGCCGCCCGTGTCAGCGCTTTGGACGAGTGAAATGAAAACGCTTCGTGCTAAATTTGCCTTGCTGCTCGTAGCCTCGATCGTGGCTGTAGTTGCGTTGATCACGCTCGCGGTAATGTATTTCTTCGCTCTGCCAAAGGAGATGGAAGCCGATCTGCTCATCAGGCAGCTCGTAACGATGGAGCGCCTCGCCGGGGCACGGCCCGAGGCTCTGTCGTCGCATCCTCATGGCGGCGAACCCGACCCTGAGCAAGCCGAGCTCATGCGCGCTGCCGCGCAGAGGCTGGGAGAGTCGCTTGATGTCCTGGTGACCCAAACGGCCGACAACAGGCAGTTTAGCACCGTCTCACTGCGGGTCGGCCCTGAGCGCTGGATCATTGTGGATTTTGATCCGCCTTCCGACCCCGAATTGTGGTTGTGGCTTTTGCTCATCACCGTCGGGGTTGGATCAATTGCCGTGTTTGCGGCCAATCGCATGAGCATGCCACTGGCGCTGCTTGAAAGCGCAGTGGCATCTGTGAGCCCCGACGGAATCATTCCCACCCTCACCGAGCGGGGTCCAGCAGAGGTGCGCGCTACCGCGGCGGCGATCAACTCGCTTTCCACCCGCCTGAAACAGGCAATCGAGAGCCGGATGCGACTGGTTGCCGCCGCCGGCCACGACCTCAGAACTCCACTCACACGTATGCGCCTGCGCGCCGAGTTCGTCGCCGACGACGAGGAACGGGCCTTGTGGCTCAAGGACATTGATGAACTTCAGGGGATCGCTCACAGCGCCATCCAGCTGGTGCATGAGGAAACGTCGAAGACCCCGCTGGAGATCATCCGGCTGGACGAAGTAGTCCGAAGCGTCGCTTCCGAGTTGCAGGAACAGGGCTTTGACCTCGAAGTGGTGAGCATCTGCGAGGTATATGTGAAGGCAGGCCGATTGCCCTTGAGCCGTGCGCTGCGCAATCTCTTCATAAATGCCTCGACCCACGGTGTACGTGGGATTGTAACCGTAACGTGCGGCGCGACGGCGCAAGTCACCATTTCCGATCAGGGGCCCGGCGTCGCGCCGGACATACTGGACCAGGTATTCGAGCCATTCTTCCGCGCTGACAGGGCACGCAGTCAGAAAATTCCGGGTGCCGGGCTTGGCCTGACAATCTCCCGCGAAATCGTCCAAAAGATCGGCGGTGACGTCAGGATTGCCAACCAACCGGGCGGCGGACTGGTTCAGGTAGTCGAGCTCGCAACGGTTGCTCGCGGCTCCGGAAGGTAAAACGGCTGGAGAGACAAATGAGGCATCGCGCTGCAAAGACGCCAAAGGCGGGTCACGAGGCCGGATAGGGCGTCACGCAGTTTGTCCTTGCACCGGTACGGGCAACTACCCCTCTTCTAGAAGGTCGTTTGGCTGCGTGAAAGTCGCCTTCAAGCGAAGTCCCGATCCGGATATCCCTAATATCAAGGTTGGGATGATTTTAGACAACGCCGATATCACCTGCTGACAGGCGGTACATTGGCGAGATGTGCAGGAACGTCCCGTCTTGGCTGGGTGTCAACGTCAGCTTCTGGCTGCAAAGGTGCCGACGTGCCCCAGCTCGCGAATGTCGGCTTTTGGGCCGCGGCCGTTACCAAATCAACGGCCGAGATGAGGGCGCAAAGCGGACGTCGCTGAAGGGCAGTTGAGGGCCGGCATTGGTCAGAAGCTGACAATGCAGACGGCCGCACTGCGCTAAAAAGGGGTCGGAACAAGAGCTGTGCAAAATCGTACGCTAAGGACGAAGCGTGAACCGAGTTTGGTTGTGTCTCGCGATTTCCGCGGCAGTGCGTCTGATCCCAGTGGATAACGGTGCCAGCAGGATCGCTGCTGTTTCCACACCCGGTCAGTTCGGCAACATTCAGCGGTAGTTGGTGCTGTATGCGGAGTTGAGCAGTGGCCAGGCGCACGATTCTCAAAGCTCAGGATCGACGGCAGCTTTTCGACATTCCGGCTGATGAGGACAGCCTGATCCGACACTATTCATTGTCCGCCGCTGATCGCCTCGAGATTGATCTGCGCAGACGCGAGCATAATAGGCTCGGCTTTGCTGTTCAGCTTTGCGTTATGAGACATCCGGGCCGGGTGCTGGCGGCCGGCGAAATTCCGCCGCGTGCGATGCTGAAATATGTCGCCGACCAGATCGGTGCCGATCCCCCTGTGTTCCCAACCTATGCCCGGCGGGAAGAGACACGTCGCGATCACATTGCGCGCCTGATGAGCTATCTCGGCGTCAGAAGCGCGACATCTCAGGATCGCCGCGCGGGGCTGTTATCGGCAATTGAGGCGGCCGCGATGTCCGACAGCGGCGCTTCGATTGTAAACGCCATTGTCGCCACGCTGCGAGAACGCGGAGTACTGTTGCCGGCGGCGGAGATCATCGAGCGAATGGGGTTTGCGGCTCGCGCCATAGCTCGCCGCCGCGCCGAGGGTGCGCTTATCGAAGGTCTGGCACCAGAGAAACTGCAGGCGCTCGACAAGCTGCTCGAGGTTGATGCGGCGATCGGTCAGACCCGCTTCCATTGGTTGCGGTCGGCGCCTGAAGCGCCCGCGGCTTCGAATCTGGTTGGACTCACTGAACGGATTGCCTTCCTGCGCACGTTCGGAATTGATCCCGGCTTCCGGGCGCGCGTGGCTTCCGGGCGGTGGGACCAAATGGTCCGCGAGGGCAAGGCCACGCCAGCGTGGCTGGCCAACGACTTCAATGCAAGTCGTCGTCACGCCCTGATCGTCGCGCAGGTCATCAAACTCGGTGAGAAGCTGACCGACGATGCCGTGACCATGTTCATCAAGCTGATCGGGCGGCTGTTCTCGCAGGCTAACAGCCGTAAGAAACGGCGGCATATGGACCACCGGACAGACACCTCCAAGGCCCTGCGCATGTTCCTCGATACGATAACAGCGCTGCAGTCGGCCAACGATCGGGGTCAGGACGCACTCGAAGTACTCGACCAGAAGGTCGGTTGGCACCGGCTGCTGCGGATGAAACCGGAGCTTGCAGCAATCGTCGAGGAAAATGAGGTATCCCCGCTGATGCTGGCGGCCGAGCAGTATAAGGGCGTCCTCAAATACGCGACGGCGTTCCTAACGACCTTTACGTTCCGTTCGGCGCGCCGCCACGATTCCCTGCTCACAGCCGTTGCCATGCTCCCAAGGCTTCATTCGGAGGGACGCCGTGCACTGCCCGAGCGTGTTCCGACCAGCCATCTCAGTCCAACCGATCGAAAACTGATCTTTGGGCAGCAGAAGCCTGATCGCCGGCTCTATGAGATAGCCACGCTCGCCGCATTGCGCGAGCGCCTTCGCTCAGCGGATATATGGGTAGAGGGCAGCCGCTCGTTCCGCCCGATCGACGAGCACCTCATGCCGCGATCTACGTTCACCACGATGAAGGAAGAGGATCGGCTTGGCCTTGGTGTGGGCGGTGGCGGCGCCGTCTGGCTGAACGAAGTAATGCAGGTGCTGGATTTCAATCTGAAGCGCCTGGCTTATCGCGCTCGCGCTCGTAACCTCGAGGGGGTTCGTCTGGAAGCGGGAACGCTGATCGTGACGCCGACCGTCGGCGACGTTCCTGCGGCAGCCGAAGAACTGAACGCGGAGATCAGCGAGATGTATCCGCTGGTCGAAGTTCCTGATCTCCTCAGGGAAGTGCATGAGTGGACGGGCTTTGCCGATCATTTCACACATGTCCGCACAGGCGACACCCCACGGAATGTCTCTGCCATGCTGGCCGGCATCCTGGCCGATGCAACCAATCTCGGTCCGAAGCGGATGGCCGGCGCATCCAAGGGCATCAGCGCCCATCAGATTGGCTGGATGCGCACCTTCCATGCCCGATCAGAAACCTATCGCGCCGCCCAGGCCTGCATCACCGACGCCCATACGGGTCACCCGCATTCCCGCCTGTGGGGCAACGGAACGACCGCGTCGTCCGACGGACAGTTCTTCCGTGCGAGCGACCGAGCGGCAAAACGCGGCGATGTCAATCTGCACTATGGCAGCGAACCGGGATCGAAATTCTACAGCCACTTGTCGGATCAGTACGGCTATTTCAGCATCCTGCCCATTAGCCCCACGGAAAGCGAAGCGGCCTACGTGCTCGATGGCCTATTTGACCAGGATACGCTCCTGGATATCCAGGAGCATTTTACTGACACTGGTGGCGCGAGCGATCACGTCTTCGGGCTGTTCGCCTTGATCGGCAAGCGCTTCGCCCCTCGGTTGCGCAACCTCAAAGATCGAAAGTTCCACACGTTCGAGAAGGGCGATGCCTACCCGGCGCTGACGAGCCACATCGGAGCACCGATCAACACCGCGTTGATCCTTGATCATTGGGATGACCTGCTGCATCTGGCAGCGTCGATCACGACGCGCGCCGTCGTTCCCTCGACGGTTCTGAAGAAGCTCTCGGCGTCTCCAAAGGAAAGCCAGTTGGCCAAGGCGCTGCGGGAACTCGGCCGGATCGAGCGATCACTGTTCATGATCGAATGGTATTCGAGCCCGGCCTTGCGCCGGCGGTGTCAAGCCGGCCTCAATAAGGGCGAGGCAGCGCACAAGCTCAAACGCGCGGTGTTCTTCCACGAGCGCGGAGAAATCCGTGACCGGTCATTCGAGAGCCAGGCATTCCGCGCATCTGGCCTCAATCTCGTCGTCAGCGCTATCGTCCATTGGAACACGGTCTATCTTGACCGCGCTGCCAACCACCTGCGGATGGCGCGTCGGACTATCCCAGATGACCTTCTCAAACATATTTCGCCGCTCAGTTGGGAACACATCAACCTCACAGGCATCTACCCTTGGGATTCTGAGCACCAGATGCCCGAAGGCTTCAGGTCGCTCAGGCTGCCAGCACTAATCCGACGGGCGGCATGATGTTCATGCTCCGTTCGCCCTTAGCGTACGATTTTGAGCAGCTCTTGTTCTGATCCCAAAAAGACGTCTCTCTTCGATGGCCAAAAAGCGGGCGTTGAATTATGCCCTGCCGCATCCGCCCTGGCGGTGCCAACGTCCGCCGGCAGCCGCAAACCACCTAGCTCTACCGCGTGAGCTTACCTAGCATCTATTCCTTGTTTTTCTAAAGACATCGCCGTCTCTACTGAACGCTCTCTATACGCAACACGGGTCAGCGAAGGGGCACGGCAGCGTAACGTGTCGGCAAAGCTGACAACGGCCTCGCTCTCCACGAGTTAAGTCAATTCGGTCTTTATAGCTGGCTAGCAACTGACTGGATCGCCTCGCGAGTAGTATCGATAATGATATCAGCCTCCTCCTTGGTCAGGCAAAGCGGCGGTGCGAAGCCGATTATGTCGCCCAGCGGCATGGCGCGGGCAATGACGCCGCGCTCCAGCAGAGCCGCCGCAACGCGCGGCCCGATCTTCTCGCCGGCATCGAAGAACACCCGGTCGTCCCGGTCGCGCACCAGTTCCACCGCCGCCAGCAGCCCCTCGCCGCGCACGTCACCGACGAAGCGATGCCCGCCGACCGCGTCCTGTAGCGCGGCCTTGAAATAGGTCCCGACCTCGCGCGCGTTGGCCACCAGATCGAGCTCGTCGACGAGTTCGAGATTGGCGATACCGGCGGCAGTGCAGAGCGGATGCGAGGAATAGGTCCAGCCGTGCCCAATCGGGCCGAATTCATCGGAGCCCTGCTCCAGCACGCGCCAAAATCCTTCCGACACGATCACGCCGGAGAGCGGCGCATAGGCCGAGGTCAGGCCCTTGGCGATGGTGATGAGATCGGGCTCGATGCCGTAATGCTGCGAGCCGAACATGCTGCCGAGCCGGCCAAAGCCGGTGACGACCTCGTCGGCGATCAGCAGGATGTCGTACTTCTTCAGCACCGCCTGAATCCTGGGCCAGTACCCGGCCGGCGGCGGCACGATGCCCCCAGTTCCAAGCACCGGCTCACCGATGAAGGCGGCAATGGTCTCCGGCCCCTCGGCTAGGATGAGCTGCTCGAGCCTGTCGGCGCAATCCTGCGAAAACGCCTCCTCGCTCATGCTGCGGTCGGCACGGCGGTAATAATACGGCGCTTCGGTATGCAGCACCGGCGCCTTCGGCAGGTCGAAGAGATTATGGAAGGCGGCCAGTCCGGTGAGGCTGCCGGTCATCACGCCCGAGCCGTGATAGCCGCGCCAGCGCGAGATGATCTTCTTCTTTTGCGCCCGGCCAAGAACGTTGTTGTAGTACCAGACCAGCTTGAGGTTGGTCTCGTTGGCATCCGATCCCGACAGGCCGAAGAACACCCGGCTCATGCCCGCCGGTGCGCGGTCGATCACCATCCGGGCGAGGGCGATCGAGGGCTCCGAGCCGTGGCCGGCATAGGCGTGATAATAGCAGAGCCTGGCCGCCTGCTCGGCGATCGCGTCGGTGATCTTCTTGCGGCCATAGCCGACATTGACGCAGTACAGACCGCCGAACGCGTCCAGGCTGCGCTTGCCGTCGCGATCGAAAATGTAGACGCCCTCGCCGCCTGTGATGATGCGGTTCGGCGTCTCGCCGCGAGCATGCTGGCCCATGTGCGTGGACGGATGGAAGAAATGGTCGCGGTCCCAGCTGTCGAGTTCATTGTCGGCGCGGGCGGGATGGTCGAGCATGGGAATCTCCTTTTAACGTCTGGATCCAACGGGTTGGCGGCGGCGCGCCTTCAGGTCAGGTCCAGGCAGACGTACTTAAGGTCGGTAAAGGCCTCGAGGCCGTGGCGCGAGCCTTCCCGGCCGAGGCCGGACTGCTTCATGCCGCCAAAGGGCACGGGAGCGCCGGTGATCTTGACGCGATTGACCGCGACCATGCCGTAGTCCAGCGCCTCCGCCATCCGCGCGGCTCGCGCCGCGTCGCGCGTCACGACATAGCCAATGAGCCCATATTCGGTGTCGTTGGCGCGGGAGATGACTTCCGCCTCGGTATCGAACGGACACAGCGCAGCGACCGGCGCGAAGGTCTCTTCCCGCATGATGAGCGCGTCGTCGGGCACATCGGCGAGCACCGTGGGGGTGAGGAAAAGCGGTCCGGGTATGTCGCGTTCGCGCGTCAGCCGGCGGGCGCCGCGTTCCAGCGCATCGTCGATCTGCGCGCGCGCCTTTCGCAGGGCGGCGGCATGCATCAGCGGGCCGATCTCGACCGTCTCGTCGAGCCCATGGCCGACGCGCAGCCTGTCGACGCGCTCGGAAAACGCCTGGCAGAAGCGCTGATAGATCGGCCGCTGCACATAGATGCGATTGGCGGCGAGGCAATCCTGTCCGGAGGTCGCGAACTTCGCGGCGAGAGCGATCTCCACCGCGCGGTCGATGTCCGCATCGTCGAAGATGACCAGCGGCGCGTGGCCGCCGAGTTCCATGACCAGACGCTTCATGCTCGACATCGCATTGCGGGCGACGATCCGGCCGATCTCGGTGGAGCCGGTAAAGCTGACGGCACGCACGCGCACGTCCGCGCAGAACGTCTCGGCGATCGGCGCGGCATCGCCGGTGACGATGTTGAACACTCCCTTGGGAAAGCCGGCGCGCTCCGCAAGCTCTGCGAGGGCAAGCGCCGATAGCGGCGTGAGCGAGGACGGATGCGACACCACCGTGCAGCCTGCCGCCAGCGCCGCCGCTGCCTTGCGCGTCAGCATGGCGGAGGGAAAATTCCAGGGCGTGAGCAGCGCGGCGACGCCGACGGGCACGCGCCTCAGCGACATCTGCGCATCGGAAAGATGGCTGGTGATGCCCTCGACGTTCACCCGCAACGCTTCTTCGGCGTAATAGGCGATGAAGGAGGCGGCATAGTCGATCTCGCCGCGCGATTCCGTGATCGGCTTTCCCTGCTCCAGCGTCATCAGCACAGCGAGATCCTCGCGCGCCGATAGAACCAGCGCGTGCCAGCGACGCAGCAAGGCGGCACGACCCTCCGGCAGCATGGCGCTCCAGCCTGCAAATGCGCGGTGCGCGGCATCGATCGCCTGCTCGGCCTCGGGGGCACCGAGGGCTGCGACACTCGCCACCAGCGAGCCGTCGGCCGGATCGGTCACATCGAAGGTGCGGCCGTCATGGGCGGTTGTCCAGCGCCCGCCGATATAGGATGCGTGCTTAAGCAGGCCACGATCCGACAGCCGTGACAGGGCCGGATGAGAATTGGCGGTGCCGTGCTCCGGGACGAGGCTGGCGGTGCGGGCTCTCGCAGTCATGGCAGCTCCTGTCTCAACGCGACAAGCCTAAGAGGCTTGCGGGCGAGAGGGCTTCCGAACACCCGGCTGCGCACCGAGGAGGTCTCGTAAATTCGCCGCCGCGCCGAGAGATTATCGGTCCCGGTTTTCACCGGCGGACCGGGCATGGCTACCTCAGCACAGAGGCGAGGAATTCGCGCGTGCGCGGCTGCTCGGGCGCGCTGAACAGTTGCTCGGGGCTGCCCTGCTCGCAGATGCGGCCCTTGTCGAAGAAGCAGACGCGGTCGGAAACCTCGCGCGCGAAGCGCATCTCATGGGTCACCAGCAGCATGGTCAGGTCATGCTCATGCGCGAGATCACCGATGACGGCGAGAACCTCGCCGACCAGCTGCGGGTCGAGCGCGGAGGTCGGCTCGTCGAACAGCAGCACGCGGGGCCGCATCGCAAGGGCGCGGGCGATGGCGACGCGCTGCTGCTGGCCGCCGGAGAGCTGGCTGGGGTATTGGTCCTTTTTGTCCGCGAGACCGACCATCGCCAGCAGGTCGATGGCACGGCATTCCGCCTCGCCGCGCGGCAGGCCGAGCACCCGCAACGGCGCCTCCACGACGTTGCGCATCACCGTCATGTGGGGGAACAGGTTGAAGCTCTGGAACACCATGCCGACATGGCTGCGGATCTGCCGCAGATGGCGGTCCGATGCCTTGAACGGGCCGGTGCCGTTCGGCTCGTGATACGACATGCCAGCAAGCGTCAGCCGCCCCTCCTGGAACGGTTCGAGCGTCATCAGGATGCGCAGCACGGTCGACTTGCCGGAGCCGGACGGGCCGATCAGCGTCACCTTCTCGCCCGGCGCGACCTTGAAGTTGAAGTCGTCGAGAACGGTGAGCGCGCCGAAACGCTTCTTCACGTCGGTGAATTCGATCAGCGGAGGCTTGGTGGCTTCGGTCATCGCAGCGGGATCCCTGCCTTCGGAAGTACCTTCTGCAGCCAGTGAAGCCCGGCCGAACAGATGAGTGTCAGGATGAGGAAGATCGCGCCCACCAGCGTCAGCGGCACCAGATAGTCGAAGGTGCGCTCGCCGATCATGTTGGCGAGGCCCATCATCTCCAGCACGGTGACGACCGACAGCACGGGCGTTTCCTTGATCACGGCGACGAGGTAGTTGCCCATCGTCGGCAGGATGCGCGGCACGATCTGCGGGACGACGATGTCGCGATAGATTTCCCGGCGCGTGAGATTGAGCGCTGTCGCCGCTTCCCACTGCCCGCGCGGCACGGCCTCGATACCGCCGCGATAAACCTCGGAGGTGTAGGCCGAATACTGCAGCCCGATCGCGAGCGCGCCGGTCAGAAAAGCCGGCAGCGTCAGCCCATATTCCGGCAGCACGTAATAGAGGAAGAACAGCTGCACCAGCAGCGGCGTGTCGCGCAGGAATTCGACGACCACCGCCGTGGTCCATGACACCAGCTTGAAACGGCTCCGCCGCATCAAGGCGAAGACCAGGCCGAGCACGAGCGCAATGGCAAAGCCGGCGGCCGCCGCCTGCAGGGTCACCGTGAGGCCGATCAGGATGATGGGCAGGATCGACCACGCGAAAATCAGCGGCGTCGAGGTATCCCATTCAAAGCCGTACATCATGCCGCCGCCCTCACGAGTGAGCCGCGCGGGGGAACGCCGGACCACGGCGCACCAGCCGCTCGATCAGGCGCATCACCAGCATCAGCACCAGCGACATCGCGAAATAACCGACCAGCGTCAGCGTGTAGATCGTGGTGCTGTCGAGGGTCAGGTTGCGGGCCGACTGGGCGCGGAAGGTCAGGTCGGCGATCGAGATCAGCGACACCAGCGAGGACAGCTTGAGCGTCTCGATGGCGAGATTGCCGAAGGCCGGCATCATCTCGACCAGCGCCTGCGGCAGCTTGATGTGGATCAGCGTCTGCATTCGCCCGAAATTGAGGGCGCGTGCCGCCTCATATTGCTGCACCGAGACGGAGGAGAGCGCGCCGCGCACGATCTCCGAGCCATAGGCGCCCGCGTGCAAAGCGAGCACGAGGATACCGGTCGCCACCGGCTCGAAGGTGACGCCGACCAGCGGCAGTGCGTAATAGAACCAGAACAGCTGCACCAGCAGCGAGGTGCCGCGAAACACCTCGGTGTAGCAGAGCGCGACCACCGACAGGATGCGGCCGCCTTCGACCCGCGCGATCCCCGCTATGAACGCCAGCGCCGCGCCGATCGCGATCGCGGGGAGCGTTATCTGTGCCGTCACCAGTGCACCGCGCGCCAGCGAGGGCAGATAGTTCATCCACTCCATCGGTCAACTCCTGACGTGCCGCGCTTCAAACGGTTGCCAGCCGCGCAGCCTTCCGCCGGCATCCTGCAGGCGGAAGGCCAACGCGTCATGGGTTCACTTGCCGGCGCAGAGGTCGGCGACGTGGCGATCCGCGGCGGCCTTGATGCTCTCATCCGAGAGGCCGTAGCCCGCCAGGATCTTCTTGTAGTCATCGGTCTTGCGGAACTCGACGAGCGCGGCATTGAAGGCGGCGTACAGTTCCTTGTCCTCCGGCCGGAAGGCGAAGCCGCCGAAATTGCGCACCGGCTTGCCGGCAACGACGGGGTCGGTAAAGGGTTTCACCTGCTCGACATTGGCCTGGCCCTTGGCGAGCGAAGCGACGGTGAGCTCGGTGGCGGCATAGGCATCCGCGCGGCTCTGCACGGTGGCGAGTGCATCGGCATTGGCGGTGATGAAGATCACCTGGTCGTCCTTCACGCCGACCGCCCGCAGGAAGTCGATGTTGTTGGCGCCGGAGACCACGGCGACCTTGAGCGAGGGGTCCTTGGCGATGTCGGCATAGGTGGTGAGTTTCTTCGGGTTGCCCGTCTTTACCAGCAGCCCCTCGCCATAGGACGAGTTCGGCTCGGTGAACGCGACCTGCTTGCAGCGCTCCGGGGAAATGTTCTGCTCGGCGGCGACGAAGTCGAAGCGCTTGGCCTTGAGTCCGGGGATCAGCGTGCCGAACGGGGTCACCGTCCAGTTGACCTCGGTGATGCCCATCTTCTTGAGCACCGCATTGGCGACATCGGGGCCGATGCCGGCCGAGGTGCCGTCATCCTTCATGTAGGAATAGGGCACTTCATTGGCGGTCGCGGCGCGAATGTAGCCCTGGTCCTTCACATCCTTCAGCGTGGTGGCGCCTGCGGCCGAGAGGCCCGCGGCGAAGGCGAGGGCGGAAAGCCCGACGATCTTCAGAAACGGCATCTGCTATTCTCCTCTGGTTGATGATCTCCGCATGCCGATTGTTCGGATCTCGGTGCCATGCACCGGCGGCAGTCTTGGGCCGTTTGACCGGCCGAAATCGTCAGAGCCTCTCCTTCACCACGGCGAGAACTGCGAGGCAGTCGCCAGCCTTGATCAGGCCGGGCACATGGCGGGCGGCAAGCATGCCGTCGAGCGCGGCACGGTACTCGGCGGGCGCGCCGCCGGTGCGGCCGATGGGATAGACACGCGCGATGACGTCGCCGGCGCGCACCGGCTGGCCGAGATCGATCTGGAAGGCGATCAGGCCGTCATCCTGCGCGAAGGCGAAGCAGTCGGACGACGGCATGTCGAGCCAGCGCGTCGCCTGACGTTCCGGCTCGCATTTGAGGATGCCGGCATGTTTCAGCACATTGGTCGCACCGCGTCGTGCGATGCCGATGCTGTGGGCGCTCGCCGTGCCGGCGCCGCCGAGCTCGGTGGTGATGAACACCTTGCCCAACTCCTCGACGGTGGTGTCGAGCATGCCGACCGCATCGATCTCCAGCATCTTCATCGAATAAGGAGCCGAAAAGGCCGCGACAGCCGCGAAGCAGCGGGCTTCCTGGTCCTTGTCCGGCAGCTCATGGGCAGCGGCGTAGGGCAGGAAGTCCAGCGTCTTGCCGCCCGAATGGAAGTCGAGCACGACATCGGCGAGCGGCACCAGATGCCGGGTCACATAGTCGGCTATCTTCTCCGTCACCGTGCCGTCCGGACGCCCCGGGAAGCTCCGGTTGAGATTTCCCCGGTCGATCGGCGAGGTGCGCGTGCCGGCGCGGAAGGCCGGATAGTTCAGCGCCGGAATGATGATGACGCGGCCGCTGACGGCTTCCGGCGCGAGCGTGCGCGCCAGCTCGAACAGCGCGGCCGGACCCTCATATTCATCGCCATGGTTGCCGCCCGTCAGCAGCGCCGTCGGTCCGTCGCCATTGGCGATGACGCAGATCGGGATCATCACCGAACCCCAGGCGCTGTCGTCGCGGCTATGGGGCAGGCGCAGATGGCCGTGCTGGACGCCGCGTGCGTCAAGGTCGAGCGTGGGCGTCACCGGCGAAGGGCGAGGCGAGGGGACCAGCATCGCGCTCACCGCTTCACGAACAGCTGGCGCGGCACCTGTGACAGGCATTCGACGCCGGTTTGCGTGATGACGATGCTCTCGGTGATTTCGATGCCCATATCCTCGAGCCAGAGGCCGGTCATGAAATGGAACGTCATGCCGGGCTTGAGCTCGGTCCGGTCGCCGGGGCGCAGGCTCATGGTCCGCTCGCCCCAGTCGGGGGGATAGCTGAGGCCGATCGGATAGCCGGTGCGGTTGTCCTTGATGATGCCGTAGCTCTTCAGCACCGCGAAGAAGGCGTTGGCGATGTCCTCGCAGGTGTTGCCGGGCTTTGCGGCGGCAAGCCCGGCTTCCATGCCTTCGAGCGTCGCCTTTTCGGCATCGAGAAAGGCCTGTGTCGGCTCGCCGAGAAAGACGGTGCGCGAGAGCGGGCAGTGGTAGCGCTTATAGGCGCCGGCGATCTCAAAAAACGTTCCCTCGCCGGACCGCAACGGCCGGTCGTCCCAGGTGAGGTGCGGCGCCGAGGCATCGGCCCCCGACGGCAGCAGCGGCACGATGGCCGGATAGTCGCCGCCGAATTCGGCCGTGCCGCGAATGCCGGCATCGTAGATTTCTGCGACGAGATCGCATTTGCGCATGCCCGGCTCGATCACGTCGACGATGCGCTTGTGCATCAGTTCGACGATGCGGCCGGCCTTCTTCATGTAGTCGAGCTCGGTCGGGCTCTTGATCGCGCGCTGCCAGTTCACCAGCCCGGCGGCATCCTTGAAGCGGGCATTGGGAAGGTGGCTCTGCAATGAGGCGAAGGCGGCGGCGGAGAAGTAGTAATTGTCCATCTCCACCGCGATGGAGAGCCTGTCCCAGCCATGCCCGGTGATGATCTGCGACAGCAGATCCATCGGATGGCGTTCGGTCGACTGAACGTAGTGGTCGGGGTAGCCGATGATGTTGTCGTTGGCGAGATAGGCCGTGCGCCGCGCGCCATTGGCGTCCTGCTTGCGCCCGTACCAGATCGGCTCCCCGGTCGGCGGCACCAGCACGCACTGGTGCACATAGAACGACCAGCCATCATAGCCGGTCAGCCAGTGCATGTTGGAGGGATCGGTGACGATGAGGAGTTCGATGCCAGCCTTTTCCATCGCCGTGCGGGTCTTGGCGAGGCGTTCGGCATATTCCTCGAGCGAGAAATTCAGGGTCGCGGTCACGGGACGTCTCCGGCTTGGGCTTTGGTGTCGATCGCGCGGCCAGCTGCGGCCTTGAGGGCGCGCGCAAGGGCGAGATTGGCGATGGCGGTGTCCTGCACTCCGGTGCCGGTCAGGTCGGCGAAGGTGATCTCATCGGCGCGGGTCCGGCCCGGCGCCTTTCCGGCGATCACCTCGCCCAGCTCGGCGAAACTCGCGTCTGCGGCAACGAGGCCGGCACGGATTGCGTGGTTGAGTTCGCCCAGCCGCCGGGTCTGCGTCAGCCGGTCCGCGACATAGGTCGCTTTCGCGAAAAGCGCCGGGTCGATCTCGTTCTTGTGCTCGCTATCCGAACCCATGGCGGTGATGTGCTGGCCGGGCTCCAGCCACTCCGCCAGCAGGATGGGGTGCTCGGCGGGCGTCGTGGTGACGATGATATCGGCGCCGCGCACCGCTGTGCGGGGGTCCTGTACGGCGGTGACCGGCATACCGAGGCTCAGCGAAAGCTCGCTTGCAGCAATTGCGGCCTTATCGGGATCGCGCGCCCATATGCGCGCCTCGCGGATCGGCCGCACCAGAGTGAGCGCCTGCAGTTGCAGCTTCGCCTGCGCGCCCGCGCCGAATATGGCCGCCACGGAGGCATCGCTACGGGAGAGGTGGCGCGCGGCAACGGCGCCGGCCGCTGCGGTCCGGACATCCGTGAGATAGCCATTGTCGAGCAGAAGCGCCTCGACCAGGCCGGTGGTCGCGCTGAACAGGATCATCAGCCCGTTGAGGCTCGGCAGGCCAAGCGCCGGATTGTTGAAGAAGCCCGGACTTGCCTTGATCGCGAAGCCGGCCAGCCCCGGGACATAGGCTGTCTTCACGTCGACCTCGCCGCGATGTTCCGGGATGTCGAGGCGCAGGATCGGCGGCATCGCGACGGCCCTCATTGCCAATGCCTCGAACGCCTCCTCGACGCACGCGACGGCGCTGTCGTCCAGCTGGACGATGCGGCGCAGGTCGGCCTCGGTCAGAACCAGCATCCGGCTCATGCGGCAGCTCCATTCACGATGCGCCGATGCGCGCCGGCGTCGATGTTGCCGCCCGAAATCACGACCGCGGTCGGTCCCTGCGGCTGGACCTTGCCGCAGAGCAGCGCGGCAATGCCGACCGCCCCGGCACCCTCGACGACTTCGCCCTCTTCACGGTCGGCGTGGCGAATGCCGGCGGCGATCTCGTCCTCGGTGAGCAGCACGATGTCGTCGAGGAGGTCGCGGCACAGCGCGAAGGTGAAACGGTTGGCGAGGCCGATGCCGCCGCCCAGCGAGTCCGCGAGCGTATCTTCTTCCTCGACGTCGACCGGGTGGCCGGCGGCGATCGACGCTGCCATAGCGGCCCCGCGCTCCATCGAAATTCCAACGATGCGAACCGAAGGGCGCAGCGCCCTGACCGCCACGGCAATGCCGCCGGCCAGCCCGCCGCCGGACAACGGCACCAGCACCAGCGCGAGATTTGGCAGGTCCTCGACCAGTTCCAGCCCGATCGTGCCCTGTCCGGCGATCACATCGGGATGGTCAAATGGCGGGATCGGCGTCAGCCCGCGCTCGGCGACGAGGCGCTCCACCTCGGCCTGGGCGTCGTCCTGCGAGCGGCCGACGATGACGACCTCAGCGCCGAGCGCACGCACCGCCTCGACCTTGTTGGAGGGCACCAGCGCGGACATGCAGACCACCGCCGGAATGCCGGCCTCGCGCGCCGCATAGGCCACCGCCCGTCCATGATTGCCGGTCGAGGCGGTGATGAGGCCGCGCCGGCGGGCATCCGTGTCGAGAGCCAGCAGAGCATTCACCGCGCCGCGCAGCTTGAAGGCGCCGACCGGCTGACGTGTTTCAAGCTTGAGATGGATCGGCTGGCCGCAGCGCCGCGTCAGCGCGAGTGGGGCGATGAGCGGGGGGCGCGCGACATGCCCACGGATCCGCGCAGCGGCCGCCTCGATCTCAGCCAGGGTGACCGGGAGCGTGCTGGCGGTTGGACTGAATGAACCGATGTCGGCGAGATGCGCCATGTCTCATTGCTCCCT